>LJRV01000193.1 GCA_001612575.1 Streptobacillus notomytis | reverse complement strand
AGGGCAAGATGTGCTTAATGGCAAGGCAAAAATTCTAGATTTATTTGGTTTAGATGTGACTGATCTATATTTAAAAGGTGCTTACCGCGCCCTATAAGTTGCAGAGCAAATACAAGCAAGTTGTGTGGTTTTAAAAGAAAACAGTCCGTCTTGTGGTAGTCAAAAAATTTATAACGGTACTTTTCAAGGCGAGAAAATTACGGGTGTTGGGATTACCACAGCACTGTTACAGCGCCATGGTTTTGAAGTGATTTCTGAAAATGAGATTGAAGAATGGTTAGCAGCACATCCTTTTTAAGGTTGTGTTGATTTACCTAATCAAAAACCTCTTAATTGCTTTCTAAAACGAAAACAGAAGGCACTCAATAAACAAGCTACTAAATAGCTTATGGCTGCCATACTCCAAAAACCATAAATTCCCATTGCAGATATAGAGTGACTCCCCCAGTGCAGCCCTTTATAAGCCATCCACCAACCACCGCCCAATCCGAAACATAGCACCACGACTAAAAAAATCAGCATGGG
>LJRV01000192.1 GCA_001612575.1 Streptobacillus notomytis | reverse complement strand
AGCTTGCACCGGTCGTTGCAGCTTTGCTCTTCGCTGGACGAGCAGGTTCTGCATTGACTGCTGAAATTGGTTCGATGACACAAAGTGAACAGCTTGCCAGTATGGAAATGCTTGGTGTTGATCCTTTAAAGCAAATCGTATCACCACGTCTTTTGGCTGGTATAGTCAGTTTGCCAATGTTATCCGTTATTTTTGCTGCGATTGGTATTGTTGGCGGTAAATTGGTTGGAGTTGACTTTCTTGGCGTTGATGAAGG
>LJRV01000191.1 GCA_001612575.1 Streptobacillus notomytis | reverse complement strand
GGTGGGATGATTATTGGAGCTTTAGTTTCTGGCCCGACAGCTGACCGCTTTGGTCGCAAAATCGTTTTCGCTTTTTCGATGCTTGTATTTGGTGGGTTCACCTTAGCATCTGCTTATGCAACCAACTTAGATAGTCTTGTCGTTTTACGCTTTTTGACAGGTATTGGCTTGGGTTCAGCGATGCCAAATGCCACCACATTATTCTCTGAATACTGTCCCACACGCATTCGTTCACTGCTTGTGACATGTATTTTCTGTGGTTACCACTTTGGTATGGCAACCGGTGGTTTTATTAGTAGCTGGCTGATCCCGACTTATGGTTGGCACAGTCTGTTTTTACTTGGCGGCTGGTCACCTTTAATTTTAATGATTTTAGTGATTTTGGTGTTACCTGAGT
>LJRV01000190.1 GCA_001612575.1 Streptobacillus notomytis | reverse complement strand
CAATAAACGAGAACACCCGGGTAATAGTGCCACTTTGCGATAGATCCAGAAAGACCAGTTTTGCCACTACAATAGCCAGTAAGGCTGCACCGATAAACCAGATCTGTCGCAACAAGCGGCGACTGGCCAGCGTCATCAGGATAAAAGCAAGGATAACCCACAACAGGGTTAAACTGAGCTGAACTGTCCCATTACTCCAAATTGCTGTTCCCCAAAGTGGCGTACCCATGTAATGATGTAAGCCACGTACCATGATACTGCTCATAACCAGCAAGCTCACCAGAATCGAACCAATCTTGAATGTCCATTCCAGATTTTTATCATGGAATAGATATTGATAAATCGCCCAGAGTAAACCAGCCATTACTCCAATCGAAAGCAGATCCGCAGGATTAAGAATTACTGTCCAGTAGGCATACTCAGCAACCTGAACATCAATGCTCAGGCCAGCCAGCCACAACAGACTTAAACACCACACTGTAATAG
>LJRV01000189.1 GCA_001612575.1 Streptobacillus notomytis | reverse complement strand
CCATTCATGTCTTTCTAAGCGGTAAAAGTCAGATTTAGGGATTTCTGTACCCCAAGTACCTAAGCGACGTTTTAAATTTACCCATTCAGGAATAAGCTGTTCTTGAGGTAAATTTAGAGGAAGATAAAGTTGTCCTTTTAAGACAGCGAAACGTTGTTGAACTTTAAAACCCAAAGCTTCTGAAAATTGAAATTGTTTGTCAGTAAAGTGGTAAAGCTTTTTACTTAAAGTATCTTGTCTATTTAAACCAATCCATTGTTCTAAATTTAATTGACCTTCACCTAGGTAATATTTTAGAGCAACTTCCCAATGTTCAATTTCTTTAGTATTTTGCTTTAAAACTAAAAAATCGAGTTCACCTAAAGTTTTTGCTCCATCAATTTTTTGAATACTATGGCCTAATCACTGATAAGGATGATATTGATCTTCTTGTAGCCAAAACCAAAGTAAATTTTCAAAACGTAAACCTAAGCGTGTGCTCTTAAGCCGAGACATAAATTGAAGTAAGGGTTCTGGTGCTGCATCAAGCTGCTTTCGGCGGGGTAAGTAAT
>LJRV01000188.1 GCA_001612575.1 Streptobacillus notomytis | reverse complement strand
CAAAGCATGAATGTAGTTATGGACTATATAGCAGCAGGATTAGATCCTAAAAAATCTACAATATTTTTACAATCATCTATATCATTACATACAGAACTTATGTGGATATTATCTAATCTTACACCTATGGCATTACTTGAAAGAGGGCATGCATATAAGGATAAGGTTGCAAAAGGTATAAAAGCAAATGTTTGATTATTTAATTATTCTGTATTAATAGCAAGCAGATATTTTACGTTATCAACTTGATTTTGTTTCAGTAGGGAGAGATCAAAAACAACATATTGGATTTACTAGAGATTTTGACGTTAAATTTAAATAATTTCAGCGAAAAGAATTATTTAAATTACCTGAATCTTTAATACTTGTTAATGTTGCAACTGTTGGGGGTACGGATGGTGAACAAATGTCTAAATTATATGGTTACAGACTCGACAGGACTTGAGGAGTCTAAAAATCCAGATAATAATAT
>LJRV01000187.1 GCA_001612575.1 Streptobacillus notomytis | reverse complement strand
TAATTACCCAGCATATATAACAATGCAGCAAGTACTAATAGGCCTACCGCAACATACAAAAACCACATCATGCATAAACCTCATGTGACCATTCATAATCTTCTGAAAGGGGCTGCTTAAATGTCACTTCAACCATAAATTGGGTGATACGTTTAGCATTGAAAGAATTGCGGGTCTTCTGCCATCCCTCTTTCGCTATTTTTTCAGCCTGCTCAGGATTTTGATCAAAGAATTGGATTTTCTTGGCCAAGTCAAACTGGTCATCAAAGTAAACCACTTCCTGCTCGTTGTAGAGTTTATCAAAACATGGAATTCTTGGGCTAAAGGTGAGTAAACCATTACCTGTCAGCTGCACAATACGGTCAGAGCTATATAAAG
>LJRV01000186.1 GCA_001612575.1 Streptobacillus notomytis | reverse complement strand
CCTGTAGAAGCATGCTATTTAGGCTGGCAAGAGTCTTTATCTTTATTGAAGTTGTTAGTAGAGGCCGACATTCCAGATCAATAATTGTCTTTTTTTAATTGATACTTAACTAAAAAGTGAGTAGAAAAACTACTCATTTTTTTTATTTTTAAACACTATCAAAAATGAACAAAATATTGAATGATCATATGAAGCTCAATGTGTTAAGCCTTCTTGTGAGATAAAGATATGGATATACAAATTAAAAGAATTTATGACGATGTAAGCGGTGATGATGGAAAGCGAATTTTAGTTGATCGACTATGGAGTCGAGGGATTAGCAAAGAAAAAGCTCATTTAGATTTATGGTTAAAAGAAATAGCTCCTTCAACCGAACTTCGTAAGTG
>LJRV01000185.1 GCA_001612575.1 Streptobacillus notomytis | reverse complement strand
AACGAGAAATGTCTCCTCACTCTCGATAAGTCCTGCTTAATCTGTAGATTAACCTAAAATTAAGTCAAATAGACATTAAAACAAAACCCCGCCGAAGCGAGGTTTTAGTATGTTCTTTCAAAGCATTAGATTAATAAAGTACGAATATCTTTAAGAAGTTTCGTAAGTTTATTTGTAAAGCGCGCTGCATCCGCACCATTAATTACACGGTGATCATAAGACAATGACACCGGCAACATTAAGCGTGGATCAAAGTCTTTACCATTCCATACAGGCTGCATCGTTGCAGGTGAAATACCCAAAATTGCAACTTGTGGCCAGTTAACTAGTGGCGTAAATGCTGTACCGCCAATTGAGCCCAAGCTTGTGATCGTGAAGTTAGCACCTTGTAAATCTTTCGGTGTTAATTTCTTATCACGCGCTTTTTTACTCAACTCACCTAATTCAACAGCAATTTGCTTAATTGATTTTTGGTCAGGATTACGTAGTACAGGTACTGTCAAACCATCTGGAGTCGCAACCGCAATACCCATATGGATTTCATTACGGAGCAATACAGATTTCTGATCATCTGCTAAGTGACCCGCGAAATAAGGCTCTTC
>LJRV01000184.1 GCA_001612575.1 Streptobacillus notomytis | reverse complement strand
TTCAATAAAAATATTTACAAAAATTTATAAAAGAAGAAATAGATAAAATAACGCGTATAAAATATTGAGTATATGAAGTAAATGAAGATTTTGTAATATATTAAATAGATCGATAGGACATATAATAAACAGAAATCGTACAAGAAATTAATTCAATAACATTAAAAATATTACCAAACTTTATTGAAGATAAAACATATCCAATTCCAGCCTTACCAACAATTTTTCTTAAGACAAAGTCTTTGTTGTCATTGTTTCCATTATTAGTAGAGTTGTTTGATAAATTAAACTCTGCTCCTATCCATGGATTTACTATTAATCTCCCATTTACATAACTTAATCTTGTTGATAGTCTTGGTTTTATCGTTAGTTCATGTTTTACTTCTTCTAGTTCTTTTTTATTTGATAGTTTTTTATCTACTAAAGGTTTTATCTTGTCTTTTGCTTTTCTTAAACTATCTTGTTTTGACACTTCATATTTTTCTGCATACTTATGTATATTTTCTTTATATCCTGAGGCATCTTTTATATAATCTACATACACTCCATATACTTCTTTATTTAATCCATTTAAGTTATATTCATTTTCTAATGATAATATTACTTCTACATTATCTCTTGCCTTAAATGTACTCTTTCCTCCAAAATCTAAACTTAGGGCTTGATAGGTTCCTTTATCATCAACTGTAACATTCTTTCCTTTATTAAATACTGCGTCTAAGCCAAGTGTATCAGTTGAAAAGCCAATAACATATGAGAAAGCAAATGGAGGCTCAGGAAGTGCATCAGGAGCAGTTGGTGGCAAGGGTGGAGCATCTAATGAAATGCAAATAAAAGACT
>LJRV01000183.1 GCA_001612575.1 Streptobacillus notomytis | reverse complement strand
GATATTCAACATGTCGTAATAGTGAAATATGAGTAAAGCTGACTATAAAAATCCTATTCCAAGCAAAAGCCAACATGCATTAATTGTTCAACAATTGGGATTAAAAATTGTTTCTGGAGAAATTTCAGAAAATGAAAAACTCCCAAGTGAAGTTGATTTGTGTGAGGAATATAAAGTCAGCCGCCCTGTCTTTCGCGAAGCAATACGTGTTTTAAACGCTAAAGGCTTAACTTATTCAAGGCCCAAAATCGGAACTGTGGTTAGGCCTAAAGAAGAATGGCATTTACTCGACCCAGATGTACTGTTCTGGTTGATTCAAACGACGCCTGAGCATGAATTTTTTAAAACCCTTTCTACAGTACGAAGAGTTTTAGAACCAGAATTAGCTTATATCGCGGCAAGCACAGCAAATGAAGAGGAT
>LJRV01000182.1 GCA_001612575.1 Streptobacillus notomytis | reverse complement strand
AACAATAAAGTCGTAACTTTGACATATACCTAGCCCGCTTTCAGCAAGAGTTACCACACCCACAATATCTTCTTTTACTAAAATTCGATTTGTTGGTATCCATTGAATTTCCTCATTATCATTTTTTAAAAACCATGGGGTTATTTTGCCGCTACTGGGCAATTCAAAGGCAATACATTGATGATGTTTTAATTCTTCCAAATTTTTTGGAATACCCATGCGTTTCAAATAAGCAGGTGAGGCAACAAGTTTTAAAGGTGCTTGCTCTAAAGGCCTAGCAATAAGGGTGCTGTTAGGAAGTTGTCCTTGACGGATGGCTAAATCAAAACCCTCAGCAATTAAGTCAACGTTTCGATTAGAAATACTAATTTCAATTTGAATG
>LJRV01000181.1 GCA_001612575.1 Streptobacillus notomytis | reverse complement strand
ATATACGGTTGCACAGGATGTATCACGAGTTGCTGGTACAGGTGCTTATACTGGCGAAGTCAGTGCAGAACTATTAAAAGATAGCAAAATTAATTTCGTACTGGTCGGACACTCTGAACGTCGTGATATGTTTGGTGACAACGTTGAAATTTTGAAGGCAAAACTCGACAATGCATTAAATGCGGGTATGACTGTCATTTATTTTGTGGGCGAAAGCCTTGAACAACGTGAGCAAGGTCAGGCCGAGCAAGTTGTTCTACAGCAAATTTGCGATATTGCACCTGTAGTGACTGCTGAACAATGGCAAAACCAAATGGTTATTGCCTATGAACCTATTTGGGCAATTGGTACAGGTAAAACAGCTTCTCCGCAAGATGCGCAAGCGATGCACGCTAAAATTCGTGAAGGCTTATGCCAACTTACACCGGCAGGCTCAAATATTGCTATTTTATATGG
>LJRV01000180.1 GCA_001612575.1 Streptobacillus notomytis | reverse complement strand
TTAAAACGTGATGAGTTGGTACAGGCTTTAGGATTAACGTTTACGGTCTCTACCATTTGCCTTGCTGTGTTTTTACTCCATAACCCGATGTCAGGGATAACACTGGACTATCGTTTATCTTTCGCTGCGTTGTTAGCTGCGCTCATTGGAATGTGGATCGGTAAAAAAATCCGCTATCGACTGAATGAGCAGATTTTTCGCCGTATCTTTTTTATAGGCTTGATGTCATTAGGACTTTATATGATTTTGCATTAAGTTAATTTTTAAGGACGATGCTGCAATAAAAAGTCTGCAAACTGTTGGTAAC
>LJRV01000179.1 GCA_001612575.1 Streptobacillus notomytis | reverse complement strand
AAAATCTGTTTTCCACTGGCTCTTTGTGTCAGCACATTCAGTTCTGCTCAACTGGTCAGTTTAAATCAAGATGAACTGTTAAATACGGTCGGGCAGGGCGGTGCCGATTTAAGCTGGACGCTTTCTTTAAACCATAAATATGCCAATGACATGAGTCTCAAGAATATTTCCGAACTCAGTAATGGTGAGGTCACTACGGCAAATTATCAGTATGAATGTAGCAATGATGTGTTATGCCGTTTTGCTTTTTCTCCCAATAATCATCGTGATGAAAATGGTCAGAAGTGGCTGGTGTTTAAACAGATTCAGGGCACGATTCAGATTGATAAATTCTCCTTGGAAGGCATCACCATTATTAAT
>LJRV01000178.1 GCA_001612575.1 Streptobacillus notomytis | reverse complement strand
TACTACTTAGATTTCCAAGCAACATAAAACTAAACAGGCATCCAGCCAGAATTAAAGCATTTCCCAAAGTGATTCCTAGAACAATACCATATGTATAACGGTGTCCTTTTTGTAGAAGACTAGTGTGAATAAGAAAGAAATCTGGACCCGGTGATAAGAGTGCTAAAAAATGAGTAAATGCAATAACTAAAAAAACTTCCATAACAGCTTCATCTGTAAAACAGTCTGGAAAATCTTAGAAATAGAGCTAAACAATTTC
>LJRV01000177.1 GCA_001612575.1 Streptobacillus notomytis | reverse complement strand
ACAAATCCTTTTGAAAATATAGAAAATATATTAAAAGGTAAACTATCTTAAAATAAGATAACAACTGGAGCACCTTAAGGATATGTAACTTATGGAAAGCAGATAAGAATAATAACATTTTGAGTAACTGTGATAAATCATGAAAGATATAAGGAAAAGAGATGGGAGGTTGGAGCAGTAGTTGCAACTGCTCAACTTGAAGAAGTATTAAGAAAAACTCCTGAACATGGAGATAAAATTATGTTATTTGGTGGAAACACAGGAAGAGATGGTTGTGGAGGGGCAACAGGCTCATCTAAGG
>LJRV01000176.1 GCA_001612575.1 Streptobacillus notomytis | reverse complement strand
ATAATATTCTTGGTTTAATAGGAATGTATAAAAGTGAAAAAATATTTAATAGATGATAGTTTTGAAGATACATTATTAGCAAATCCAAATACTATTCAATTTAAAACTTCTGGAAATATTGAAACAGGGATTAAGATAAGCCAGATTTAAGTTTATTCTTAAATCTTTTAATAGTTAACTTTCCTATTACTCCAAGACTATTATTTGCAAAAGAAGACAAAGATATTGTTAGGAAATTTGATCTTGAATATTCACGATTA
>LJRV01000175.1 GCA_001612575.1 Streptobacillus notomytis | reverse complement strand
ATTGGAATATACATGGCACCATCACAAGCTTGTGCCGATAAGTCACCCGATGCACGGTCAATCCATTGCCACTGTACAGAGTCTGGTTGACGTAAGTTTACTGGTGTCTGGCGTAATTGTTTCATCACATTAATCCATACTGGTAATGCACCAGATGAACCTGTTAAACCAGTTACTTTATTGTCATCTAAACCTAACCATACTACTGCAACATGATTACCTGAATAGCCAGCAAACCATGAGTCACGTGTATCTTTAGTCGTACCTGTTTTACCCGCTAATTTTAAAGCTGGAGATAATCTGTTATAGGCTGCACGTCCTGTACTTGATGACATGACCTGTTGTACACTATCGTTCATGATATAACTGACAGATGGATCAATGGTTTGTTGTACGTTTAGACCATAACGATTAAGTAGACGTCCATTTGCATCTACAACAGAAGGAATCGCACGAGTCGGATATTTTGAATGCGCCTTTAGCATAGTTTTCATAAATACGAAGTACTTCCATTGGTGACATATTAACTGCACCAAGGAAAATAGAAAAGTAGACCGGGATTGTCGATTCAACACCAAATTTTCTTAAGTTATTGGTAAATGTAGATA
>LJRV01000174.1 GCA_001612575.1 Streptobacillus notomytis | reverse complement strand
TGTTTCATGGTTTAAAGTAATCTTTAATACATGTAGATGGGTTCTGTTTTCAAGATAACTACCTGCCTCTTTTAATAGTTTTTTAGTACCCATATAATCAAGTTCTTCTTTTCTACTAAAATATAGACTATCAACATCTGCACTAACTTTTCCTAATAAACTTATTGTTCCATTTTCTCCAAACTCTTTTTTAAATCCATATCCTATATATACTTCATAACGTTGATAGTAATATTTTTTATTTCCATTTAAATAATTTAATTCCTAATACACTAAATACCACAGAACTAATTAATAATATAGAACAAGATATAAAATATGTTTCTAAAAAAGGTATACTATTTTCTGTGATTGAATATACAACTAAATTCCTAAACTCAGAAATAATATAGGTTGTTGGAATAATCTTAGCCAAATATTGTAAAGGTTGTTACCACACATCTATAGGAAAATACACACCAGATATAAATGGTAGTATTAGATTTAATGTATTTCCTAAAGTAGTTGCTCCTCTCTGTGTTTTCACAACACCTGATAATAAAAAGCCAAATGATAATAAAAACGTAATACTTAAAATCAATAAAATCATCAAATATATTATTGTATTATAACTATCTATTTTAAATCTGACATTATATCAAAAATAAGCAATAGCTATTATTATTGAAGTTTGAATTATCATAATAATTGTACTACCAGACATTATAGAAAATATCAGTTTAACTTTAGAAATTTGGATAGAAAACATTCTCTTTAAATCTCCACTCTCTCTAAAGCTTATTATAATAATAGGAAATGTTATAACATTAGTAGCTAAAAAAGACATTATAACAATTCCAGGTAACAAAAATATCATATATGGAAATCCATATCCTTGTGTCTCTAGTTGACTATTACCAATCATCCCCATAAAAATCATTAGTAATGTTGGAATTATAAGACTTACAGTAACTTGATTTTTATTTTTTAATTCTCTTTTTGCAAAAAATATGATTAATTTGAACGTTTGTTTCATAGCATTTCTCCTTAGTTTATTAAATAAAAAATATCATTCAATGATATAACATTTGTTTTTAATCCAATTTTACCAAATACCTTGTAAACATAATCTAATTCTTTTTCTGATTGACAATATATATAAATATTACCGTCTTCATCATGTCTAAATTTTTCAAACTTTTTCAAATCAATATTATTACTATAACAATTTATTTAAACTACATATTTATACTTAAGTTCTGATAAAAGATTATCAATTTCACCATAATATTTTATTTGACTATCCTTAAGTAAAGCAACTTTGTTAAAACAGTCTTGTAAATCTTCTAATATATGAGATACCATTATAATTGTTTTACCTTGATCTTTCAATTTTTTAATTATACTAATAAACTCTTTCCTACTAGGAAAATCTAATGCAGACATAGGTTCATCTAACAACAAATACTTAGGATAAGCCAATAACGAAATTGCAAGGGCTACTTTTTGTCTATCTCCACCTGAAAGTAATCCTATTTTTTTATCTTTTAAATTAGATGTATTAGTTAATTTCATAACTTCATTCAATGAAATTTTATTATCATTTAAAACCTTGAAAAAATCCAATATTTCAATGACTTTTGAATTTTTAAATCCAAGAGATTCCTGAAACATAGTCCCCACTATTTTTTTTTATTTCTCTTTCATTATTTTTATAATCTAACTCATCAATCTTTATAGTTCCCTTGTATGGATTATATAAACCAGACAAAAGTGATAATAATGTAGATTTTCCTGATCCATTAGCTCCTATTAATAATAATTGTTCTCCTTCATCTACAATTAAATTTATATCATTTAAAATACACATTTTCCAGCCTTATCATATTTTTCCTCCATTCAAAGACTCTACAAAAATATATTCATTCATATTTTTTATAAATATATTAGCAAAATCCCTAACTTCTTATATATCTAAATTTCTAACTTTTTTTATACTATTTACCAATCGTTCTTCAAAAGTCAAATTATCTATTCCATTCATTAAAAATATACTACTAACAAATTCAATTAATCGTAAATTACTTGATATAGTTTCATCTATATAACAACACCATCCACAAGCAATATCGATGTTATTGAAATCAAAGATACTAATGCCCTCTCTCAATTCTACTACTTTCATACCCATGCCTCCTCCCATTAAATTTTAAAGAAAATACATGTTTAACATGCATTATTCTACAATAATAGTTATTTAATATGGTATTAAATAACTTTAAATGATTAAGCTTATCAATAAAAATAAACTCAATATAAATCCTAATAATTAGTTGTTTTATTTTAAAACTATGATTATAATTTTTTATTGGTATACCACACTTATAACTACTTTATAAACATATTATATCGGGTTAATTTAAGTTAATTATTTTTTTGACATTCGTCAATTTTTTCATTTTAATTTTACTTGATTATGCTTATAAAATTCTCATTAAATTGTAAAAAATAAATTTTTTTATTATTGTATTCATATAATGCGAAATAAGCTTAAAGTATTTAAGAGTTGTACAGCAATATATTTTAAAATATACTTTAAATCATAATTACAGATAAATAAATAATGCTATTTAGTTATACTTATGAAATTACTATATATAATATTAAATAGCTTGTTTTATTTAAATATTTCAAACTATAATTCCCAAGCAATGAATATCCCACCTTCTTTTTTACAGTATAAAAAAGACGATAGATATTCTCTATCGCCTATATCAAAAATTATATTTATTTTTTATAACATCATTCAACTCTTTAAATACTTCTGGATAAACTTCTTCAATATAAATTTTTATTTTTGGCTACTCGCAGGAATTGATTCTGCTAAACTTCCAATTTCCAATCTTATTACTTGTAAAATCGAGCTTTCTTTATGATTTTTAGGATAATCAAAACATATTGCATTTTTGTATCATCATTTATTTTATCGTTGAATTTTACATTTCTATCTTCATAAGATCTATATCTTCTGAAAATCTTAAATTGATATTTCTAATAATTTACTTATAGTTTATCTCTTGTATCTTTTCTAAAACTTCTTATATCCAAAAAGGAAGTTTTAAAGTATCTTCTTTCAAATTTTCTTTAATGCGTTTAGCAAATATAGCAAGTTTTTTTATATCTTCTTCACTAATATTCTCTTTACCTAATTCCTTAATTACCTGTATAAGAATAGACAATTCTTTGGAATAAGATATTATATTTCTATTCGTTGTGTGTTTAAAGATGATCTTTTTATCCCTATACAAATACTCTATATATGCCCCATCTGAAAAATATACTCATTTGGAACTTGAGTAGATAATCCTATGCTATATCTCCTGTAGGAGCTATTGTCCAAGAAAATTTATCTGTAAGCTTTTCAGCAACCTCACTTGCATCTGGATAGGAATACTCTTTTAAAATCTCACTATATTTCGGTTTTATATATAATCCATCAATAAGTCTTGTTATCTTATTTTCTTCATTTAATCTATATAAGATAGATTTAATTGTGTTTTTTGTTCCAATACTATAGAAATCATTAATAGAAAAAATTTTACCTTTATTTTCTGACATAATATTTTCTATTTGATTCGTTATAGAAATCATATAAATTTCCTCCTTGAACCTAAAATCATATACTTTTGGGTGCATTATAAAAGTTCATTATGTAACATTCCAAGAACCCCCCTTTTCAATGGAGATTGCAACACTTAACTTTTATTTATGAAATTTTTTAGTTTCATTTTTACATAACACACTTTTACAAAATTTTATTATATCTCAAGCCCATCTTTCATGTTATATAACCCATTTTCAAATTCCACTAATTTAGCAATAACATTTATAGCTCCATCTGAAAATATTTTTCTTGAAAGAGCCATGTGCTTTATTTCTATAACTTCATCACCTTTAGTATATATTAGTGAATGTTCTCCTACTATAGAACCGCCTCTAATAGAATGAACACCTATTTCATTTTCTTCTCTTTTTTTATCTTTTCTTCCATATACCCTATTTCTCTTTTCATCAAAACAAGAATCAATAATATCAAGTAAAGTATTAGCTGTACCACTAGGAGAATCTATTTTTCTATTGTGATGTGCTTCTACTAATTCTATATCAAAATCTTTAAGTATTTTAGTTGCATATTCAACTATTTTATTTAAAGCATTAACTCCAAAAGAAGTATTAGTTGATTTAAGCACCGCTATATATTCACTTGCTTTTTCTATCATTTCAAGTTCATCACTACTATGTCCTGTAGTTGCTATTAATACATTTTTCTTTCTATCTATTGCAAATTTTAAAACATCTTTAGTTAATTTATGATTTGAAAAATCAACTATTACATCAAATTCCTTATCAACCTTATCAAAAGAATCAAATTCTCCATTACCAAATATATCTACTCTACCTACAAATTCATATCCTTTTTCTTTAATAGAGTTTATCAGATATTCTGACATAACTCCTGCCCCAACTACCAATACTTTCATCATTTTTCCTTTCTTTCCTGTATTTTCTCAACAAAATTCATTAATAATTTAACAGGCACAAATCTAACTAAAAACACTGTTATTTTATTTAAAAATCCTGGAATAATTAATCTTTTCCCCATGTGTTTTATAGCATATTCTGCAACATTTTTAGGACTGTCAACACGCATATTATCAAATAATTTAGAATTTTGTAAATTAGAACTTTTTACAAATTCTGTAGAAGTTGCACCAGGTGCTAAAATAGAAACCTTAATATTACTATCTTTTAATTCATGAGATATCGCATTACTAAAAGATGTAACAAAGGCTTTTGTTGCATAATATACACTCATTTTAGGACCAGGCATAAAACTTGCTATAGAAGACACATTTAATATTTGACCTTTATTATACTTTTTCATGTCCTGAATATATAGTTTAGTTAATGACATTAAAGATAGTATATTTAAATTTATCATAGCTATTTCTCTATCAAGAGAGCTATCTAAAAAATCTCCAAATAAGCCAACTCCAGCATTGTTAATAAGAATTTCTACAAATAGATCTTTACTTTTTGTATACTCATATATTTCTTTAGCACTAGATGTCAAACTTAAATCTTTTTGTATTACATGTATATCTATATCCCTATATTCATCTTTTAACTTTTCTAAAATATCAATTCTTCTTGCAACTAGAATTAAATTTCTACCTTTTTTTGCATAAATTTTTGCAATTTCCATTCCTATACCAGAACTAGCTCCAGTAATTAAAATATATCTATTCATATTTAATATTACTCCTCCAACTACTATTTCTAATTATTATATAAAATATAGCTGCTGCTAAGAAATTTGAAAATAGATTACCATAAAATATTGAATAATAACCTAAATACGATCTTGTAACAATAATAAACAAATATCTAAATACCCATATTCTTAAAAATGACATTACCAGTGGATAAATATTTCTACCTAATGCATTAAATACAGATTGTGTGATAATAAACAGGGTAAATGGAAACACTGAATATGTATAAATATTTAATGCTTCTTGCGTTTTTATCGCCACATTGTAACTTGGATCATATAAAGAAATTAAATACTTAGATGTTGAAAGTGTTAAAACTAATAATATTAACGCTACTATCTCCCCTATAATCAATCCCTTTTTATATATATCCTTAGACTTTTTAACATTACCTAACCCTATATTCATACTTATCATAGTTGTTATCGTAGTTCCTATAGAAGTTGGAACTGTAAAACATATATTATTAATCTGTGATGCAATTGCAAGACCAGCAAGAACATCAGAACCATAAATTTCTATTTCAGCATTAATTAAATAAAAACCTAAATTTATTGAAGTAAATGATAATATTGTTGGTACTGAAAGTCTTATCATCTCTTTAACCACCGCATAATCAAACTCATATTCCCCAATATTAAGTTTAAATTTAGATTTTTTCATAAACAAATCATAATACATCCAAAATCCTGTAAGAACATATGCTGTCAATGAAGCATATATTGTACCTTCAAGACCCATTTTAAATACAGTTAAGTAAATAGTATTAAAAAATATTTTTAATATTAATAATACTATCATTCTATAAAAAGTTGCTTCTGGTTCACCAGTAGCACTTTTTATAGCATTAAATATAGATGCCATAAATTGAAATGGTATTATTAATGCACTAAAAGCAAAATATGTTATAGCATAATCTCTAATAACAGGATCACTAGGTGCTAAAAAATCAGCTCCAAAAAAACAAACAGGCATTAAAAATACACCTAATATAAATCCAAAAATTAATACTTGTAAAGAAACATTTTTTACACCTTTAACTTCTCCCCTACCATTTAATTGACCTATCATTGACATAGCAACTACACTTAACCCTTGAGATATGGCTATTAACATGTTATAAACAGGTTGAACATATGATACGCCAGCTCCTACATCTGTTCCAAGTATTTTATTTAAAAATAATCCATCTGAAAACGGTATAAGTACTTGAACTATAGACATCATAAATGTCGGTATAGTTAAAAATAATATCGTTTTTACAGTATCTCCGTGTATTATCATTTCACGTCTTTCATCTAAATTCATTTTCAATAAATTATTCATATATTCCCTCTTGTTATTTCAAATATAAATAAATGATACTTTATACTTAATATTAAGTCAAGGTATTTTGACATATTGTCATATTTTAATATATGGGGTATACTTTAAATACAAGAGGTGTTTTATGAAAATAAATAAATTAAGGAGTATAAACTTATTAATTAAACCTTCATCTTGTAATTGTAATTTAAGATGTAGTTATTGCTTCTATTTTGATGTTGCAGAAAATAGAGAAACATATACTTATGGAAATATGTCTTTTGAAACATTAGAAAATTTAGTAAAAAGAGTTTATGACTGTGTAGAATACCAAGCAAACTTCATATTCCAAGGTGGAGAACCTACAATTAGAGGTATAAATTATTACTATAAACTACATGAACTTATAGAAAAATATAATGTTAATAAGATAAATACAACATTTTCTCTACAAACAAATGGAACTTTATTAAATAAAAGATGGTTTGATTTATTTGAGAAATATAACTATCTAATAGGGGTATCACTTGATGGAACTAAAGATATACATGATATTTTTAGAATAGATATAAGGCAAAAAGGAACATTTGATTCTGTACTTAGTAATATTAATAAATTAAGGGAAAGAAATATTGATTTTAATATATTATGTGTTGTAAACTCTGAGGTTTCAAAAAATGCTAAAGAGATATATAACTTTTTTAAAGAACAACAATTTAGGTTTATACAATTTATTCCTGCTTTAGATCCTCTAAAAAACTATGATGAACAGGATTATAGTTTAACTGCTGAAAATTATGGTAAATTCTTAGATGAAATATTTAATCTATGGTATGAAGATTTAAAAAAAGGTAATTTAATAAGTATAAGATATTTTGAAAATCTTTTATTAATCTTATCAGGAAGAAACCCAGAAGCATGTGATATGGTTGGACATTGTTCAGTTAATACAGTTATAGAAGCTGATGGTTCTGTATATCCTTGTGATTTTTATGTAGTAGATGAAAGAAGACTAGGAAATATCAACACACAAACTATACCAGAAATCATATTTTCACCAAAAGCAACAGAATTTGTGAGAGAATCATTTAAAATTGATGAAAATTGCAAAACATGCAAATATCTAAAAATATGCAGAACTGGATGCAAAAGACATAAAGATGAAAATAATGTAAACAAATTCTGTTATAGTTACAAATACTTCTTCAATAAAAACCTAAACAAATTAGTAAATATACGAAACAACTTAATTAAATAGAGCTATTTAGCTCTTTTTTCTTTCTCTAAGATTATGACCCTTTTGAAACACTACGTCTAAGCCATATTTTGCATCTAAGTTTAATTCATTTGTATATATTCCATTTATGTTTGTATAATTTAATAATATGTTTGCTAATAATACATCATAGAAGTCTTTGCTATCATCTAATGTGTTTGGCTTTGTATGTAAGTGTACTTAGTTGTTATTTTAAATTTGTTTATTTAGATATAAATGTAAATGGAAAGTATAGTTCTTTTGAAGCATGGCATTGGAGTAATATGCCAGGACAAAGAGAACATAGATATGAAATAGAAGGAAAACTAAACTATGATTTAGGAAGAAAGTTTACACTAATTACAGACTTTGATACATATATATCTACCTGGTTTTCAGGAAGAGGAAAAAGATCTCTTCCTTATGGATTAACAATAGG
>LJRV01000173.1 GCA_001612575.1 Streptobacillus notomytis | reverse complement strand
CCCCCCGGCCAAATGCCATTAATGCATTAGACAACTGATAACCGGCACCGAGCGGATCTGCCCAAGGGTCGGCGAAAGAAATCAGTCGCTGGAATCGATAAGGCTCAAACAGGATCAGGAATACGATTGCTGCAACTACGGCGCCTAAAAAGATCAGGAAGGTTCGTGGCGGTGCACCGGCCAAGAAGAAAATACCCAGCATCATCATGACAATAACCACCGTAGCGCCGAGGTCTGGCTCTGCCACAATCAGGCCTACAGTAATAGCCATGATTGCACCTAAACGCACCAGACCTTTCCAGTGATTTCGCACTTCTTCAGCACGGCGCACCAC
>LJRV01000172.1 GCA_001612575.1 Streptobacillus notomytis | reverse complement strand
AAGAATATTTGCCGCAGCCTAACGCTAAACCAGCTTCGACACCTGCCGCAAAAAGTGCCAGCTAATGCATCTGTTTGATACTCATACCCATTTTGATGTTGCCGATTTTGATGAAGATCGGCACCAGTTAGCACTTGAAGCTAAAAAAGTGGGTGTGGATGCTCTGGTGTTAATAGGCTTTTTACAGTCACGTTTTGATGATTTGGTACACACTCATCATCAGCTCAAGCAGTGGGAGAATGTACCTACTTCTTATTTAGCGCCGGGGTTGCATCCGTTTTATATTGAGCAGCACAGACCAGAGCATCTTTCTCATCTTGAACAGACTTTGCAACAAGAAGACTGCGTCGCAGTAGGAGAAATCGGCTTAGATACCTTCTTAAAGGAACACAAGCAGCCCGTTATATACGCCAAGCAAAAACAGTATTTTGCTGATCAGTTAGATCTGGCAACTCAATAC
>LJRV01000171.1 GCA_001612575.1 Streptobacillus notomytis | reverse complement strand
ACAGGCACATATAAACCATAATTATTTTGATAAGGGCGAGTCATACTGCGATCGAACCATTGACAGCTTGACTAAAAGACAAGTGCACTACCCGCTGAACTAATGACTGACATGGAGCGGGAGACGAGTGTCGAACTCGCCACCTTCAGCTTAGAATGCTGACACTCTACCGCCTGAGTAACTCCCGCATAATCGTGATTTTGGTTGCGGAGGCTGGAGCTGAACCAACGACCTACGGCTTATGAGC
>LJRV01000170.1 GCA_001612575.1 Streptobacillus notomytis | reverse complement strand
GAGCTTCATAATAACCAAAAAAAGGTAACATACGCTCAATAGTCAAGCCTGCTGTATCAATGGATACTAAAACCATAGAATGCTGGTGATGCCGGTCTTTATTCTCATTTGGCGTATGGGCCATAAAAATAATAACTTTAGCATTTGGATCCCCTAAACCTGATGACCACCATTTACGGCCATTAAGTACAATCTCATCACCTTCAATGATTGCTTTTGCCTGCATTTTTGTAGCATCACTAGAAGCCATAGCAGGTTCAGTCATACAAAATACGGAGCGGATATCGCCTGCCAGCAATGGACTGAGCCACTGCTGCTTTTGCTCTTCACTACCATAACGCCAGAGTAGCTCCATGTTGCCACTATCTGGCGCATTACAGTTAAATACAGTAG
>LJRV01000169.1 GCA_001612575.1 Streptobacillus notomytis | reverse complement strand
TAATTTTTAAGTTAATTAATTTGAATATTAAGCAGTCATATTTAATTGGATGCTTAAATGTTGAGTATGGCGAAAATATGATATTTGCAATTATAGGAGATGTGATTGGGATATAAAGGGATTATGTATTATTTAAATTTTGAGCTAGTAAAAGTGAGAATTATGTTTTTATCATAGTTAATGGTGAAAATAGAGATAAGGGGTATGGAAGACTACCAAATAATGACAAAAGCAGGTTTAGTTATCGAGTAAATGTGGTTACTTTAGGAAATCAAAGTGTTGGTAAAAAAGAAATATA
>LJRV01000168.1 GCA_001612575.1 Streptobacillus notomytis | reverse complement strand
TAGACAAGGATCAACAATAGCACCTCATATGGTAGGTCAAGGAGTTGTTCACGGACAAAAACCAAAACAATATGATAAAAAAGTTGATAAAAAAGTTAGTAAATTAGCTATAAAAGCAGCATTAGCTGTTATAATACAAAATGTAGATGTAATTGTATTAGAAAACTAAATGTTAGATACTCCAAAAACAAAAACAATTATTAATTTTACAGAAAATGTTAATATGGTAGATGATAAAAAATTATGTATAGAAAATGATTATTTAGAAGAGGCTGATTGGAAC
>LJRV01000167.1 GCA_001612575.1 Streptobacillus notomytis | reverse complement strand
ACGAAAAATATTATTTTTAAGAACACTTATAGAAAATCTTGCAGTCTGGCCCTGACTTAGATCAAGTTTTTGATGGGTCCATTGCTCCCGTTTTTGCATGAGCATTTGCTCAATTTGATGATCGCTAAGCTTTGAAAAATCATCGACTTCTAATATCTGTTGAGCCTTCTCAGTCATGATGTTTGCGATGCCATCGGCACTCAAACTTAATCTCAAAATAGGGTGTTCTTTATAAAGTCGTTGAAGTGCTAAATGTAATTTTTGTAGATCAATAAATTGACCGTCAAATTCTGCATAGAGG
>LJRV01000166.1 GCA_001612575.1 Streptobacillus notomytis | reverse complement strand
TAGCTGAAAATCCGTATGCTTCTCCACCTTCTGCTAAAAATAGTGTCTTATGTCCTGATGCAATGGCGTTTGGCGAAAATCCATTCGTCTCTCTTACTATTCCTATTGCCCCTTCCCTTTCTGCTCTAGTTAGTGTTCCTACTGCCGTTGATCAACTCTGTAAAGCATATGCAAGAGTTCCTAAGTCTGTTGCTCCATCAGC
>LJRV01000165.1 GCA_001612575.1 Streptobacillus notomytis | reverse complement strand
TTCCAAGCACTTGCTATTTTTGAGTATTCTCTATATTTTTCATCAATATTTGTTCCATTTTTTATAATTTTTTGCATTTTATTGCTAGAGTTAGGAACCATGTTAACTTTATCTTCAGTTTCAGCACTTTGTAATAATTTTTCAATTTCATTTTTTAAATCTGTATACTTTTTCTTTTGATCATCTGTCAATTTATCTTCTAACTTAACTGTTTCATTAGTTAATGCATCATATCCCAGTCTTTCTTCATCATTCTTTTTAGCTACTGAATATGAACCTAACGCAACAGAATGATCAGACTCGACTTTTGCATTACTACCTAAAGCTGTTGCTCCAAATAGATCATCATCTATTTTACTATCTGCTCCTATAGCCACGTTATTTTCACTATATGAACCACTAGACTTAGCTCTATGACCTATTACTACTCCATTAAGTTGTGAATGAGTTTCCTCTCCTATAGATATTCCCTTATTGTGACTTATAGCCTTTTTTCCTAATGCTATAGATCCTGAATTAGCCTGACTTTCTGCTCCTATTGATATGGCATTTTGTCCATCAGTTTTTGAACTTTTACCTATTGCTATACTATCTGTTGTATTCGCCTCAGCTTTATTTCCTATTGCTATAGCATTATTTGAATGAGCCTTTGAGTTTGTCCCTATTGCTATTGTATCTGAGCTTTCAGCACCATTAAGACCTTCTGTTTTAGCTCCTTTTCCTATAGATATACCACTAGTTGCTTTAGAGGTTGCCTCTGATCCTATTGCTATAGATTCTTGCTTTTCAGCTTCTGCCTTATATCCTATAGCTATTGATTTATCTCCATTGTTTTTTGCTTCACTTCCTATTTTTACTTTATTATCCTCTACACTTATATTTGAACTTGTATTTGTATAGGTAATTACAGAAATTAATAAAAGAATTTTAATCAAATTAATGTTTCTCATCTTTAATGCACACAATAAGGTTGTGCAATCTTCCCCTCCTTGTAACGACTTATTATACTTTTTATTTCCTCAATTATACCCCCCCCCAACTCGTTTTGTCAACATTTAAAAATATGAGAACTTTAAAATTCTCATATTTTATTATAGACTTTTAAGATACTTAATTTCTTCTTCTGTCATTTTTCTATATTTTCCAGTTTCCAATCCTTTAAGTGAAAGTTCCCCAACCTTTACCCTTGTTAAAGATTTAACTGTATAACCTAAAACTTCAAACATTTTTCTAATCTGTCTATTTCTTCCTTCATGTATAGCAACCCTTACTTCTCTTTTAGTTATAACCTTAACTTTTGCAGGAAGAGTTCTTTGTCCTTCAATAACTACTCCATGTTTTAAAGCTTCTATATGATCATCAGTTATATCACTATCTATTTTTGCAACATAACTTTTGTATAATTTTTTCTTAGGATGCATAACATTATTATATATATTCCCATCATTACTAATTATTATTAGCCCTTCTGTCATATAGTCTAATCTACCATAAGTAAATAATCTTTTCTTAGACTTAATTAAATCTACAGCAAGTGTTCTTCCTTGTCTATCTTCATTAGAGCATAATACTCTTTTAGGCTTATTTAGAATATAGTATTCGTATTCTTTTTTTACTGTAACCTTTTCTCCATCTATTCTAACTATATCGCCATCTTCTACTTCACTACCTATAACAGCAATATTCTTATTAATAGTTACTCTACCTTCTATAATTAAATCATCAGCTTTTCTTCTGGAACAAAATCCAGATTCAGCTATATACTTATTTATTCTCATCTTCTTCCTTTCTGTTCATAAGCCAGTTACTTTTATCAAATTCTAGTAATTCATCTTTATTTCCTATACCTAAATAAGCATAAAAATCCTCAGTTACTTCATATAGATTAGGGTTACCTAAAGTTTTTTTTCTACCACTAATATATATTAGCTTCTTATCAAGTAGTACAGGTATAATATGATCTGCACCAGAACTTCTAATTTCCTCTATTTCAGATTTAGTTATAGGTCCTTTATATGCAATTATAGCTAAAACTTCAAAAGAAGATTTAGATAGTTTTCTTAATTTAAGTTCTGGAGTGAAAAAGTTTTTAATAAGCTCACCTTTTAAAGCATTAGTTCTTAAAAAAACTTCTTCATTTTCAAAACATACATTTATTCCTTTTTCTTTATAATCATCAACTAATTCTTCTATAACTTTTTTCATTTCATCTTCATTTACTTTAAAAAAAGATGATAATTCTGAAAGACTTATACTTTCTTTAGAGATAAATAAAATTGCTTCTAAATCTGATTTCATATTTCCCCTTAATATTCATTCGTAGTTGGGAGTAGCATATTTTTGTATTTTTCAAATTCTTGGAATATATTTGCTATCCCATTTATTACAGCGTATATAGGTTCGTTACATACCGTAACTTTTAATTTGAACTTCTCTTCTATTTTATCTTTTAATATTTTTATACTTGCTCCTCCACCAGATAGATATATACCTGTTTCATATATATCAGCAGCTATTTCTGGTGTAATTTCTTCAATAACCTTATCTATCTCATATATTATATGATCTATACTCTTATTAATAGCATCATTAACTTCCTTTACAGAAATTTTAATTTCCTTAGGTATGCCCGTTACAGATTCAGCTCCTTTAATTTGAAATAGTTCTTCTAAGTCATTTGAATTAGTTGCAGAAATTTTTAAATCTTCTGCTGTTTTTTCACCTACATTTAAATTAAATTTATCTCTAACATATTCCATTATATCTAAATTTAATTGATCCCCTGCTGTTTTAATAGAATGAGTTTTTGCAGCACCTCCAGAAACTATAAAGGCTATTTCTGTAGTTCCTCCACCTATATCAACTATTAAATGTCCCTTAGGTTCAAACATATCTATTCCTGCACCAACTGCTGCTGCTATAGGTTCTTCAATAAGATAAACTTCTTTAGCTCCTGCATCTTTAACCGCATCAACAACTGCACGTCTTTCAACCTGAGTAACTCCACTTGGTACACATATTATTACTCTATCGTTATATAGTTCTCCTTTTTTAATTTTACTTAGGAAAATAGATAACATTTTTTCAGTAATTTCATAATCAGATATAACCCCATTTTTTAAAGGTCTTTTTACTTCCATATATCCTGGAGTTCTTCCCATTATTTCTTTAGCTTTTTTTCCAATAAATTCTATACTATCTTCTGCTTTTGTATTTATTGCAACATATGTAGGTTCATTTATTACTATATTTTCTCCTTTAACATAAAGTACAGTATTAGCAGTTCCTAAATCTATTCCTATGTCTTTAACATCTTTATTTAAAACAAAGTTCCTTTTTAATGCCTTAATTATATTTTTAAACATATTTTTCCTCTCTTTAATCTAGTTCTGAATTTATATATCTATTTTGTTCGTCAATAACACCATTATTTCTAAGTTCTTCACATAATTTTGAAGCTCTGTTAAATCCTGTACTTAATTCTCTTTGCAATAATGAAATGGATAATCTATCTATATTATTTCTTTTAGCTATTTCAACTGCTTTTTCATAAAGTGGATCTCTCATATTATTATTCTGTTCTTCTTCAACCAATATCTCATTATTATATACCGCAACTTTCTTACTCTTAATAATATCTGTTAATCTATTAATTTCATCATCTGATATATATGCACCTTGCACTCTTTCAAGTTTAGCCTTACCATTATCCAAGAATAACATATCTCCCATGCCAAGTAATTTTTCTGCTCCAACCTGGTCTAAAATAGTTCTTGAATCTGTATTAGATCTTAGAGCAAATGATATTCTACTTGGAAGATTCGCTTTAATCATACCTGTTACTACATCAACAGAAGGTCTTTGAGTTGCAACTATTAAATGTATACCTATAGCCCTAGCTTTTTGAGCTATTCTTGCTATAGATTGTTCTACATTATTTGAAGATACCATCATTAAATCTGCTAACTCATCTATTATTATCACTATATATGGCAACTTTTCCTTAGCATATTTATTATTATACGCCTCTATATTTCTAAGCCCAAGACTTGCAAGCTTCTTATATCTCTCTTCCATTTCATTAACAGCCCATTTAAGTGCTATAGCTGCCATGTTGGGATCTATAATAACAGGGGTTAATAAATGTGCTATACCATTATATGGCATAAGTTCAACCATTTTAGGGTCCACCATTATGAACTTAACTTCATCATCACTTTTCTTACTTATTAATGATGAAATTATGGTATTAATACAAACTGATTTACCACTTCCTGTAGTTCCTGCTATTAATAGATGAGGAAGTTTTGCAATATCTATAATCTTATTATTCCCAACTATATCCTTACCTAATACTACAGGTAATATTCCTTGATCAAGTTCTCTTGATTTTATAAGATTAGAAAAATATACTGGTTCTTTGATCTTATTTGGAGTTTCTATACCTATAGCATCCTTACCAGGAATAGGGGCTTCTATTCTTATTCTTTCAGCCTTTAAATACATAGCTATATCATCTTCAAGTTCAGTAACCTTTTTAACTCTTACATTCTTAGGTATTTTTATCTCATATCTTGTAATAGTTGGTCCCGTTCCATAATCTACAACCTTTGCATCTACTCCAAAATTTCTTAATACTTCTTCTAAATTTTCTATATTTTTTTCTATTTCCTTCTTCATTTCAGATATTTTTTCAGGATCCATACTCTTATCCTTAAACACTTCTGAAAGTGCAACCTTTAATTCTTCTCTATCTATAGCTTGAATCGGTTCTGGAATTATTTTTTCTTCTACTTTTTCAATTTCCTCTATTTCTTCTTCAAACTCTAAGTTTTCTTGAATTTCTTCTACTACTTTATTATGTTCAATAATTTCTTCTATTTCAGGTATTTCTATTTGTTCTTCTTGTTCCTCTTTTTTATTTAAAACTTCATAATTATCTTCTGCCATTTTTTGAAGAGCTTTTTTTTCTTGCTCTAATTTAGATTTTTCTATTTCATACTTTCTAATTTCAAGCATTCTATCATAATATTTATTCCATTCTTTTTGCTTAGCGCTCAATTCTTTTTCGCTATAATATTCTACTTCCTTATTTTCTTCAATCTTATCTTCATCTAATTTTTTGAATATCTCATCATCTAACTTTTTATTAGTCTTATTTACAAAGTAGTTTACAAAGTTTTCTTCAAATTGTTTTTCTTCTGCTTCCTGTAATCTCTTTTCATAAATTTTCTTTGCTTCAATTATTTTCTTCTTATTTAAATATTCTTCGCTTGAATAATAATCTAGTGTGTTAGTTATATTTAGATATATTAATCTAATAGTCTTACCCATAGCAAAAAAAGAAGTAAGTATAAAAAGTGCAACAGTTAAAACAAAAAACCAAGTCTTATTTATCACAGAAAAAAATGGTATAGAAAGTACAGCCCCTATTATCCCACCACCTTTATACATAAAGGCATTTGCTAATATTTCCTGTCCTGCTTCAAACATTGTAGTTTCTGTTATTTTACCTAGATTAAATATAGTTAAGCTAACTGATAAGAACATAAATGCAAGAACCCACATTATTTTTCTTATTAGAGGCATAGCTCTTATATTCTTCCTATTTTTAATAGCTAAAAAATTAAAACTTATTACTAATAAAAGGAATATCTCTACCGTTTTACCAAAAACTATCTTTAGGTTTGCAACTATTAAGCCTAATAAAGTT
The DNA here is from genome assembly GCA_001612575.1 of Streptobacillus notomytis. Taxonomy (GTDB): domain Bacteria; phylum Fusobacteriota; class Fusobacteriia; order Fusobacteriales; family Leptotrichiaceae; genus Streptobacillus; species Streptobacillus notomytis. Next base: position 92,735 of record LJRV01000165.1, on the reverse strand, counting down.
TCTATAAAAGTATCCGTAGATATAAATCTTTCCATTAAAACTAATCCAAGTAAAAATACTGCTATTATTAGTATAATTGCATTTATCCATACATTAGGGTTGTTATTATTTATATTTTTATTTATACTCTTCTTACTTTTCTTATATTTAGACATATTTTCCTCCTAAAATACATTACTTTAATTTTAACATATCTACTACATTTTTTAAAGGGAAAATCTTCAAATTATATATTACATAGTAAATAAAAAAGCCGTCGGTGAAACGGCCTTAAAAAGGAGTTATGAAGAAAAAGTTCTTATCTTTTTCTCTTGGTATGTTCTGATTATATATCACTAAACTTTGAATTATTCATTGTTAAAACTTAGTATTTCATTAGACGTTTAAATTTCTAATTTTAAAACTCCTCCATTTTCTATAATCACTGCCGGTTCATCTAACTCTTTACCATTATGTTCTAGTATAGACATGATAGAACCATGTGCAACAACTAATATAGTTGCATTTTCTCCATATATTCCTTTTAATTCACCAAGCTTATTTAAAGCTCTTGCTTTAACATCTTTTACACTCTCAAATCCTTCAAAAAAATCTGAGGGTACAAAATCTTCTGAATACGTTTTATATTTTTTCCATAAATCAGCATACTTACTTTTAAGAATTTCTATAGGAAGTCCTTCTAACACGCCAAAACCAACTTCTCTAAATTCCGGATGTTCATTTCCTTCATTTTTTATTCCAAGTATTTCTAATATTCTTCTCTTAGTTTCAACAGCTCTTCCTAAATCACTACTACAAACATAATCAAAATGTATTCCTTTTAATTTTTCAGCTGCTTTTTCATGTGATTTATCATCAGGTAGTAATGGAGAATCTTCCCAACCTTGTATTCTTTCTTCAAGGTTCCATTCCGTTTTCCCATGTCTTACTAAATATACTATCATTTCTACCTCCAAAACTTTTAATTACTACCATTTTAACACAATATATTTCCCTTTACAAGTTTATACAAATTTGTTAAAATGAAAACAGAAAAGAGGTATATAATATGTTGATTTTAGCTATTGAAAGTTCTTGTGATGAAACATCTGTTGCCATATTAAAAGATGGTAAAAATGTGTTAAGTAATATTATCGCAAGTCAAATAGATATACATAAGGAATATGGTGGAGTAGTTCCAGAAATTGCTTCAAGACATCATATAGAAAATATATTAACTGTTTATGATAAAGCACTTAAAGAAGCTAATTGTAAAATTAGCGACATTTCATACATAGCTGTTACCAACACTCCTGGATTAATAGGTTCTCTTTTAGTTGGATTAATGTTTGCAAAAGGATTAAGTTTGTCAAATAATATACCTTTAATTCCTATAAACCATATTGATGGTCATATTTTTTCAACTTTTATAGATTATGAACCAAAACTTCCTATGTTAACTTTAGTTGCATCAGGTGGTCATACATCACTATACTTAGTTAATGAAAATAAGGATTTAACATTACTTGGAGAAACTCTTGATGATGCCATAGGAGAGGCTTATGATAAAGTCGCAAGAATACTAGGACTTGAATATCCTGGTGGTCCTCTACTTGAAAAATTGGCAATTATGGGTAATAATAGTTTTGAGATACCTACTCCAAAAGTTTCAGATTATGAGTTTAGTTTTAGTGGTATAAAAACATTTATTACTAATTATGTAAACAAAAAGAGAATGAAAGGCGAAGATTTTAGTAAAGAAGATCTTGCAAAAACATTCCAAGATAAGATTATAGAAGTTTTAATAGATAAGTTATCAAAGGCAAGTAAAGAAAAAAATATTAAGAGTATATCTGTAGTTGGAGGAGTTTCGGCAAATAAAGCTATACGTGAAGCTATAATTAATTCTGAACACTTTAAAGGATTAGATATATTATTTCCTAAATTTGAATATTGCACAGATAATGCTGCAATGATAGCCTCTGCATGTTATCATAAAAATTTAAGAAAAGAGAATATGTTTATAGATGCAATAGACACAAAAAGAAAAAAACAAGGAGATGTATAAGTGTATTTTATATTACTGTTACTAATACTAATAATCTTATTTCTTATATACAAGAAAAAAAATAAAATAAAAGGGGATTATAACATGGAAAAAGTAGAAATGATAGATTTAGAAAATTCAGAACTTAGTCTTAGAGAAATACTAAAAATTAAAAAAGCCAAATCTAGTAGTTATAGAAACTATCCTAACCAGACTTCATTAAGACAAATTTACAAGAAAAAACCAAAATATTTAAACCGTGGTTATATCTTTACTGAAAACAATCATGATGAAGATAAATTAAAAGTTGAGATGTCTAAATATTTAATATTTGAACAACAAGAAAAAAAATATTTTAATAAAAAAACTTTACCAAAACAATATCATAGTAATGAAATAGTATTAATACCAAAAAATTCTAATACATTATTTACTTATTGGGAAATTAGAGAAGATTTTTATTATAACTTAAATAATAATACTAAATTAATTAATGAAAATCCTGTTATAATACTTAAGAATATAGACGGAGAAGAAAAGGTAAGATTACAAACTCATTCAAGAAATGGAAGTATGTATATTAATAACGTTGATTCTAATCAAGAATATATAGCTTACTTAGTATACCTAGATGAATTTAATAATACCATAGAGGTTGAACATTCAACTGAAGCAAATGTGCCTAATCCATTACCTTCTGATAACTTTGATGTAAAATGGGGTATATCTGAGATTAAAAATATAAATGGTTATCAAGTTATATCTTTTAAAAATGTTGATAAAAATAATGTATCTTCTTATTTAGGATACAAACAAGAAGTTTTAGATGAGGAATTATTATCAGATGAAGAGATACAATCATTAGTGAAAAAAGAAAATGAAATTAATCTATTAAATGGATCTTCATTTCAAGATTAATCAAAATAACAAAGGTGGTCAAAGACCACCTTTATCTATTTAAAAATATAACCCATTTCTATACCAGCTACAAATCTATTTTCATATCCAGTAAATATCCCTATATTATATTTATCTAATACTTTTACACCAGATGATATTCTAAATAATGGTATAACACCAAAATATGGAATGTTATCAACTGATTCAATTTGTTTTATAAATACACCTGTCCCTAACTCTAATCCACCGTATATTTTAACATTTTTATTAATCAAAAAATTTCCTTCACCTTTAATTCCTAAACCAATATGACCACGTCCTATCATATTGTAACTTGCAGAAGATTTAATAGTTAAACCAGTTAAAGAAACTTTAGGTCCAAATGTAACAGACCATTTATTTGAAAACTCATGCTTATACTCAGGAATAAAAGATATTGAAAAAGATATTCCAGATGAATTATTATTACCAACTGAACCCTCTTCTAAAACATAATATACCGAACTTTCAATTCTATATCTTTCATTTCTGGATTTTGTAAAATTTATTATACCCATAAATAACAAAAATATTAATAAACTTTTTTTCATTACTTCTCCTTAATTTTAATTAAAATGTATATCCTAGCTCTACACCAAAAATTCCCTTAGTATGTCCAGTATATATTCCTACATTATACCTGTCTTTCATCTTTAACCCAATTGAAAGTTTCGCAAGTGTTATAGATCTAAGTTTACCTCTATCACTATTATTAATTATATTCATAGAACTACTTACAAGATTATTATTTAATGGAAATTTTATTCCTATTCCTACACCTATCTCTATTCCGCTATATATCTTAAAATCTTCTTTCAATTTGTAATTAAAATCTGATTGTATCCCCAAAATTAAACTTGGAATATATTCTAAATTAACACTATTACTATCTATATGAATTATCTCTGCATTCGCCGTAATTTTAGGTCCAAATGTTACATCTATCCTATTATTAAATTGTGCTTTCCATTCTGTTAAAAAAGATAAAGATGTAAAATAAAAATTTTTTCTCCCCCAACCAGAAATTTCATTTTTATCAACAACACCCATTGTTGCTTCCACTCTATATCTTGGTCCTGTTATTTTAGTAGAAGCCTTTTTTAGAGTTTGATGCGTATTTGAAAATGAAATTAAACCAATAAATATAATTATTGATAATAGTATTTTTTTCATATATTATTCCTTTCTCTTAAAATGTATATCCTGCTTCTACACCTAACAGACCTTTAATATGTCCTGTATAAAATGCCACATTGTACTTGTCTTTTAATTTAACACCAAATGCGATTTTACTTATTGAAGTAAATTCAAATTGTGCATGAGGATCACCTTTAATAATAGGAACTTGAAATCCTATACCTGCTCCTGCTTCTATTGATGTATATATTTTAATATTTTCTTTCAATTTATAGTTAATGTCAACTTCACCACCTAAAATTATACTCTGTCTTATTGTTGGCATTGTAGGCTTATCTAAATAAATAGCAAAATTTCCTGTAATTTTAGGTCCAAATGTAATATCAAACTTTTCGTTAACTTGACCCTTCCATTCCGATAAAAATGAAATAGAACTTGATAAAAAATTTTTATTTTGCGATACTTTTTTATGTTCTCTAAAACCAAGAGTTCCTAGAGATCCCTCTGCCCTATACCTTGGTCCAGTAACATCAACTGAAAATGAAATTATACATGAAAAATATAATATTAATAATAATTTTTTCATTTATTCTCTCCTATTTATACTTATTTTACTCAAATATTATACCCCCCCCCCCATGTATTTTGTCAATATATAAATAAAAAAGGATACAGTTTGAACTGTATCCTTAATTAATAAACTCTTTTATCTCATTTACACTATCTATAGCACTATTACTATATCCTATTTTATCTATGAAAGCATGAACTTCACCAGCATATCTTATACATGTTGAATCTACTTTATTTTCTTTAAGTCTTTTATGGAAGTATTCTGCCTCTAATCTTAAATAATCATATTCTGATGTAAAAATTAATGTTTTTGGAAATTTTTTAAGCAACTCATCTGGTGTATTAATTTGAGATATTAAATAATTATCTTTAGATTCCTCAGTCTTAACATATGTATCTTTAACAACTGATATGATTTCTTTTAATTCCATTATTAAATCTTTTATTAATGGAGTATCAGAACTATTTTCATCTATATCATATTCTTTCATGTCCCACATAAAATCATCTCTACAATTATCATTTATATCTACAAGTAAAAAAGGATAATAAAGGATTAAACCTTTAGCTATTTTGCTTTTTTCTTCTACATCTTTAATACATATTGAAGTTGCAAGTCCTCCTCCAGCACTATCTCCACATAAATAAATATTTTTATATTTATTTTCTAAACACTTAAGTATTTCATAACCCTCATTTATAGATGTTGGATATGGGAATTCTGGCGCCAGTGAATAATCAACTGAAATTACTGTTGCTCCTGTTTGTTCTGCTATATATTTACAACTATTATGAACTATATCTGTAGATCCTCCAAAATATGCTCCACCGTGGAAATATATTATTAATTTATCTGTATTTTCTAAATTTTTAGAATATTTTACTACCCTAATACTATTTATCTTTTCTATTTCTATCTTAATGTTACTCGTTGTAATATCTTTATTGATAGAACAAGCTGCTGCTCTCATTTTTTCAATTTTTGAAGAGAATTGTTTTGTTTTTAGCTTCTCTACTTCTATCGTTCTTAGTTTTTCTATTTCTTTAACTTCTTTTAACAGGTAACCCTTGATATGTCCCTTTCCCTTTTTTATTTCCATACAAACTCCTTTATTTCATTTACACTATCTATAATATTACTATTATACCCTGTTTTGCTAATAAAAGCATGAACCTCACCTAAATATCTTATACACTTTGAATCTATTTTATTTTCCCTAAGTCTTTTATAAAAATATTCTGCTTCTAATCTTAAGTAATCATATTCTGAGGTAAAAATTAATGTTTTAGGAAACTTTTTAAGTAAACTATCTGGTGCATTAATTTGAGAAATTAGATAATTATCCTTAGATTCTTCAGTTTTAATATACATCTCCCTAATAAATGGCATAATATCCTTTAAGTATAATATTGATAGTTTTATAGCCTGTTTATCTATGCTATTTTCATCTATATTATATTCTTTAATGTCCCACACAAAATCATCTCTACAACTATCATTTAGGTCTATAAGTAACACAGGATAATACAAAATTAATCCCTTGGCTATATTACTTTCTGCTTCTATATCTTTAATACATACTGATGTTGCAAGTCCTCCACCTGCACTATCTCCACATAAATAAATATTTTTATATTCATTCTCTAAATACTTAAGTATTCTATAACCTTCATTTATAGCTATTGGATATGGAAATTCTGGTGCAAGTGAGTAATCAACCGAAATTACAGTTACATTTGTTTGTTCTGCTATATATTTACAGCTATTATGTACAAGATCTGTAGAACCTGCAAAGTATGCTCCTCCATGAAAATATATTATTAGATTATCTTTATCTTCTAAATCTTTTGAATATTTTATTACTCTAACTCCAGTTATATTTTCTATCTCAGTTTTAATATGAGTAGTTGTAATATCTATATTAGGTGCCCAAGTTTCATATCTAAGTTTTTCAAGTTTTGAAGAAAATTCTTTTAATTCTCTTTTTTTTGATTCTTTAATTCTTAATTTATTTATATATTTTACTTCAGAAGAAAGATTTCCCTCTTTATACTCCTCTTCTTTTGGTCTTCTTCTCTCCATAATACTCCCATCATTTTAAGTAAAAAGGATTCACTTTTTAAGCAAATCCTTATCTGTATAACTCATGTACCTTTACTAACCTTTTAATTTCACTTATTACAAAGTCTGCAAGTTCTGAAAAATTTTTATTTGTATTAGAAACTAATTCTTCTGTTTCAAATTTTTTAATTATCTCTTCTTTTAAATTATCTAAATCATCTTTGTATAATAGGTCTATTAAAGCACTTAAATATTCAGGCATATCAATAATTTCACCCTTATAATTAGAAAATGCTATTTTACTATTACCCTCAAAATGATATTTTAAATAATTTAAATTCATTGGACCAATTTTAGTTTCTTTAGAATTTCCTCTTTCATACACATCATATTCTATATTTTCTCTATATATCATTCCATATATTTTATAATATTCATCTTTACCAAATTTTTCAATTAATTCCTTAATTTTAATATTTCTAGGGTATCTTTCTGTTAAATATTTTAATAATTCTCCATTCTGATCTCCAACTTCTACTTCCCCATATTTCCATTTACCATCTTCAAAGTTATATATTCCTCTAACATAAATATCATTTAAATTTTCTAAAAATATTTCATCTGTTAAATTAATTTTTTTTGAATTTTCACTATGAGTTATAATGCTGGTTCTAAATTGTGCATTTCTTAAAAAATCATAATATTGTTCTTTTGCTATCCTATTTTCTCCACATTCATTATTGATTGCAGTTTTAACTTCTTTATTAAAGTTAGGATAAGAATTAGAAATACTACTATCTATTACATGGATTAAATCATGTTTTTCTAACATTTTAGAAAACTCATAAAAATATATAGGGGTGTTATATTTTTCAAAGTATTCATGGTATAAGTAGTGTTCATCTTTATCTAGTAAACTCTCTAATACTGATTTCATATTTTCATCAACTATAGAGTTATTTAAATAAAATCTAATTGCACTCTTACCAATTTCAACTTTATTTTGATCATTTATGTCTAAGGCTCTATCTTTCAAGTTTGTAATACTAAATAGCATTAAATCTCTTGCAATATCTATTCTCTTCCACCCAGGGTATGTATTATATGAAATTACAGCTACTCCATTTTCTGTCAAACTTGATTTAACAACTTTTAAGATAGCTTCCTTTACTTCATCGGGTACCCAAGAATATACCCCATGACAAATTATATAATCAAATTTTCCAAACTCATTATTATATTCCACAATATTTTTATGATACAGTCTAATATTTTTTAATCCTATTTTTTCTATTATACTATTACCCTCATCAATTTGTACCTTAGATAAATCTAATCCAATAACTTCTGAATTAGGGTTTGAAAGAGCTATAGGAATAATGTTCCCACCAAAAGAACAACCTATTTCTAAAACTCTCATTTTATTTAAATCTTGTGTTTCAAATTTTAATATCTTCATTACATTTTTTAGATGTAATGGTTGACATCTTTTAAAACTTTTAGAGATATATGGAATAGAATCATAAGATTTTTCCAACTCTTTTATATCATCCATAATAACCTCTAATCTATACTATATAAGATATCTAATACTTCTTTTTCAAATACAGTTAACTTTTCTAATGATTTTTCTTCTACTAAATCCTTAACATAGACATATAGTTTAATTTTAGGTTCTGTTCCAGATGGTCTTAATGTATACCAGCTTCCATCATCGTATAAGAATTTAATAGCATCTGTTGGTTCTATATCACATGGAGATATTTGCCCAGTTTCAACATCAAATATTGTTTGTTCCTTGTAATCTGTTATTTCTTTAAGTTCAGCATTTCCTATAGTTCTTGGGAAGATTTCTCTAAATTTAATCATCATTCTTTTAATTCTTTTTGCTCCTTCCATACCGTCAAGAACTACTGAAACACCTTTTTCTTTATAATATCCAAATTCTTCAAATAATTCATTTAAAACATCTATTAATGTTTTATTTTGCTTTTTATAATAAGCTGCCATTTCTGTTAACATAAGTGCAGATGAAACTCCATCCTTATCTCTTAAAAATGTCCCTATGTTATATCCTATACTTTCTTCATAACCAAAGATGTAGTTTTTTTCTTTACTTTCTTCATACATATTAGCTATAGCACATATGTTTTTAAATCCTGTAAGTACATTAATCATTTCTATTCCATATTTATTAGCCACAGCTGTTCCCATTTCTCCTGTAACTATAGATTTAACTATTACTGGATTTTTAGGGAAAATATTTTTTTCTTTCATAGTTGATACTATGTAATTGATTAATAATACTCCTGTTTGATTACCATTTAAAGCAACTACTTTGCCATTATGCATAACTTCAACAGCTAATCTATCACAATCAGGGTCTGTCGCAATTAATATATCTGCATTTTTTTCATATGCTAATTTTTCTGAATATTCAAATGCTGCTAAATCTTCTGGGTTAGGATAAATTAATGTAGGGAAAGTTCCATCTGGCATTTCTTGTTCTTTAACTACATAAACATTTTCATAACCTTTTCTTTTTAAAACTGTTCTTACAGGAACATTACCTGCTCCATTTAATGGTGTATATACTACTTTAATGTTCATATCTAATTCATCATTAGATCTTAAAGAAGTATTAATAACTTCCTTATAGAAAGCTTCATCAACCTCTTCACCTATTATTACTAATAAGCCTTTTTCTATAGCTTCTTCCTTAGTTAAAGTAACATACTTACCAAAAATATCTAATTTAGAAATTTCTTCAAATACTGCATCAGATATTACTGATTTAATTTGAGAACCTTCTTCCCAGTATACCTTATATCCGTTATAGTTTTTAGGATTATGACTAGCTGTAATATTTACACCTGATATTGCTTTATAATATCTAATAGCATATGAAAGTTCTGGTGTAGGTCTTAAACTATCAAATAAATATGCACGTATACCATTACTAGCCATTACTAAAGCTGACAATAGAGCAAATTCTGGTGAAAATATTCTACAATCATGTGCAAAAGCCACTCCTCTATCCATCGCTTCTTGCCCTTCTTTTTTTATAACATTAGCCAAAGCTTGTGTTGCACGTGCTATTACATATTCATTCATTCTATTAGTACCTGCACCTAATTTACCTCTTAGTCCTGCTGTACCAAATTCTAATTCTTGATAAAACCTATCTTCTATTTCTTTTTCATCATTTGAAATTGATTCTAGTTGACTTCTTAAATCTACATCTAAATTTTCATTGCTTAACCATTTATTATATTTATCCATATAATTCATGTTACCACTCCTCCTTTTTGTTATAAATAATTTATTGGATCTACATAGTTTACACCTTTTCTTACCTCGAAGTATAGATTTGGTTCTTTTGTTATGCTATCTCTTCCTAAAATACCTATAATTTGACCTTTATTTACTTTTGCTCCACTTGCAACTCTTACTGAAGAAAGATTTCCATAAACTGTTATAAAGTTACCATGGTCTATCATAATTACTGCACCTAATCCTTTAAGTGAACCTGAATATAGTACTACTCCACTATCTGAAGCTTTAACATTTTGACCTAAACTTCCACGTATTTCTATACCTTTACTCGTAATACCTTTAGTTTTTTCTTGACCATAAGCAACTACTATAATCCCATTAATAGGCATTATAAATTCACCTGTACCCTTAGGAACTGCAACTTCTTTAATAGTTTCTGTTTTACCTATATTTTCTCCACTAGTTTGATTTTTCTTAGCTGTTTCTGATTTTTTTCTAGCATCTTCTTCTCTTTTTTTAGCTGCTGCAATTATTGCATTAATTTGTTGTTCTAATCTTTTCTTTTCTGCTATTAAACTTGAATTTGTTATTTCTATCTTCTTGTTTTCATTTTTTAAACTATTTTGAAGATTTTGTAAGCTCTTAACTGCATTATCTTTATTAATCTTAGCTCTTCTTAATTCTTCTCTTTTACTTTCAAGTTCTTTTTTCTTCTTTTCTACTTTTCTTGCTTCTTGTTGTGTCTTATTTTTTAATATTTCTTCTTGTTTCTTATGAATTTCTTCTTGTTTCTTATACTTTTCGATTTTTTTAATATTATTTTGACCTTGCTCTAATATTTTTATTAAATCATTAGTTTTTTTAGCTGATTCTGAAGAAAATGATTGTTTTTGAAATACCTTAGCATTAATTACTTTATTCCATGTATTAATCTTATTTGAATAATCTGTTTTTCCCTCAGTAATTTTTCTACTACTTTCTTCAATTTTTCTTATGCTTGATCTAATTTCTTTCTCACTTTTACCTATTTCTTTAAGTAAAGAGACATATTCATTTTGAATAACACTATATTCTTTTTGTAACTTAGAAATTAATGTATCTAATTCCTGTATTTCTTTTCTTATAGCTGTCTCATCTTTTTTAGCATTATTTATCTTACTATTATTATTATTTATCTTATTTGTATTATCTTTTACCTGTTTATCAATCTGATTTATTCTATTCTTGTTTTTATCAATATTGTTTCCAAAAGATGCTAAAGATAAAAGAGAAAGAAAAAGCATAACCTTTTTCTTCATATTATTGCTCCTCTCTTAAATCTTTAAAATCTTCCTCTACTTCTTCTGTTATTTCATTTTTACTTTTTTCATAATATTTAATATTGTAGTATCTATTTAATAATAGATAATTAATAACAAATACTAATATTAGTGTAATTAATAAAACTATAAATAAAACATTAGTTTCTTTTCCTAAAGTACTAAATCCTTGAACAGCAGTAGAACCTTTAGCTTTTTCTATTAATCCTACTATAGAACTTCTAATTTGAACATACATTAAATAGCTTATAGCTCCTGAAATTAATACTGCTATTACTGATTCTAAAAAGAAAGTAGTTTTAATAAATTCTTTAGATTTTCCTTCTAATAAGCTCTCATATATTTCTCTTTTTCTTGTCTTAACTGTAAGTCCAACTATATTAAATATTATTATTACTGAAAAGATTATAAGGAAAATAACTGCATATTTAATGAAATAATCAAGTGCTGAACTAAACATTACTGTTTGATTAACAACTTTAGACCTTAAATCTATGCTTGATACTTCACTTAATTCACTTAATTTAGTATTTAATTCATCTATATTAACATCTCTTCTTAAATGTACAAAAAAAGCATCTTCTAAAGGATTAGGTTCTGAACTTAAATCTACATTCAATTCTCTTTCTAAAGATTTTAATGCAACATCTTTAGATACAAATCTTAATGAACTAACTCCATCTAAGTTTAAAACTTTTTCTTGTAAAGCTTTCTTTTCTTCATCATTTAAATTATTGATATATAGAATTACTTGATTTGCTTGCTCTTCTTTTAATCTGTATGAATCAGCATTTAATGCCCCAAATACAAAAATATTTATCAGCGTAAAAATTAGTATAAATGTTGTAACTACTGAAAAAAAAGCTCCTTTTTCAGCTTCAATGTTTTCTTTAACCCCTCCAAATAATTTACGTGTCATTTCTTCCTCCTTAAATATTTTCAAGAATCAATTCTACTATTTTTCCAGCTCTTAAACCATATTTGTCTAACATTACATTTCCGTCAGCACTTTGTCCAAATACATCATTAATACCATGTTTAATTACTTTTGCTGGATAATTTTCAGAAAGATATTCAGATACAGCTCCTCCAAGGCCACCTATTATTGAATGTTCTTCTGAAGTAATAATAAATTTACATTCTTTTGCTGCTTTTAGAACAGTTTCTTCATCTAGAGGTTTAATAGTAGACATATTAATTACTCTAGCATTAACTCCTTTTTCTTTTAATATTTTCTCTGCTTTTAAAGCTTCATTAACTAATAGTCCTGTTGCAATAATTGCAACATCTGTACCTTCTGTTAATGTAGTTGCTTTACCTATCTTAAATTCATACTCATCAGTATATATATCCTCAACTGGTAATCTTCCAAGTCTTACATACACAGGTCCATTATATTCAGCTGCTGCAAATATCATTTTTTCTGTTTCTGTAGCATCTGCTGGTTGAAGTACTACCATACCTGGAATTACTCTCATTAATGCTATATCTTCTATAGATTGATGTGATCCTCCATCTTCTCCTAAAGAAATACCTGCATGTGTAGGACATATTTTAACATTTAATTTAGGGTATGCTATTGAGTTTCTTATTTGATCATAAGATCTTCCAGCTGCAAAAATTGCAAATGTTGATGCAAAAGGTATTTTCCCAGTAGTTGCCATACCAGCTGCTGTTCCTATCATATTTGCTTCTGCTATTCCTAAATTAATATGTCTTTCAGGAAATTCTTGATTAAAGAATGTAGTCATAGTAGATTTTGATAAATCAGCCTCTAAAACTACAACATCTTTGTTTACTTTACCTAATTTAACTAACGCTTCTCCATATGCTTGTCTTGTTGCTTTCATTTTTTCCTCCTACTTTAACTCTTCTAAAGCTTTATTTAATTCTTCAAGATTTGGTGCTTTACCATGCCAACCAGCATTATCTTCCATAAATGAAACTCCCTTACCTTTTGAAGTTTTAGCAATAATTACTGTTGGTTTTCCTTTAACTTCTTTTGCTTCTTTTAAAGCTGCTCTAATTTCATCAAAGCAATGTCCATTAATTTCTATTACATGCCAATTAAATGCTCTGTATTTATCTGCAATAGGTGTTATTGGCATAACTTCAGATACTTTACCATCTATTTGTAAATCGTTATAGTCTAAGAATGCAACTAAATTATCAAGTTTAAAATGAGCTGCTGACATAAATGCTTCCCAAATTTGTCCTTCTTGCATTTCTCCATCTCCTAATATAGCATAAACCCTATAATCTTCACCAGATATTTTAGCCGAGATTGCCATACCTTGTGCTGCTGATAATCCTTGTCCTAATGAACCAGTAGACATGTCAATTCCTGGTAATTTTTTTAAATCTGGGTGTCCTTGTAATGGAGAACCAAATTTTCTTAATTCAGTTACTAAACTTTTATCAATGTATCCTTTTTCCATTAAAGTAGCATAAAGTGCTGGCACTGCATGACCTTTGCTTAATACTAATCTATCTCTATTAGGCATTGTTGGATTTTTAGGATCTATGTTCATTTCTTCAAAATAAAGCACTGTTAAAATATCTGCTATTGAAAGTGATCCTCCTGGATGTCCTGATTTTGCGTGGTATATCATTTCCACGATGTTTCTTCTAATACTTTTTGAAATTTCTTTTAATTCATTTTTTTCCATTTTATTCCTCCAATTATATTTCACTTTTCTTTAAATAATAGCTGACAAATGATATGATTAAAAATACTACTGCTATTGTTAGAGTTGTCATTACTCCAAATCTAGTTGCTCCACCTTTTCCTCCTATAGAAAGCACTAAAGTTGTAGTTACTATTTGAAGTAATAATGCAAGTTTTAAAAATAGACCCTGCACCCCAAACATCATACCTTCAACACTTACATTGTATTTTTCATAAAGTTTTGTTGATATTTCACTTAGCATAGCTGGTGGGAATATGAAAGCTGATCCACTTACTCCTGCACCTACTATTGAAAACATTGCAAAAAACATTAATTTACTTTTTTCACCTAAAAACATTAACCCTAATATCCCAAGTATTATTAATGCTAAATCAAAAAGCATAATCTTTCTATAATCAAATTTCTTACATAAAAATTGAGTTATAGGGAAGAAAATTGCTGATACTGCAAATAATATAGTTGTTGGTGTACTAGCTGCTTTTTCACTTTGACCTAATATTACAGTTACATAATATAGTACAGAATTTCTAATAATATTAAATCCTGAAAAGAAGAAGAAAAATCCTATAAAATATAGCATTATTTCCTTATTCTTCAAATATGAAAAGGCTTCATTAAAATTAATTTTCTTAGCATCGCTTTTATTTTTATGCCCAACCTTATTTTCTTTTAATAATAATACAGAAACTATTACTATTATTGCACTTATTACAGAAAAACCTGTAACCATTATTCTCATAGCTTTAATAAAGCTCAGTCCAGATTTTATCATATTTGATAAAATAATAGGGCTAAATATTAATGGAACAGCTGTAAATACTAATCTAAATATTGATTGCATTGTAGAAAGATTTAATCTTTCTTCCTTATTTGATGCAAGATCAGGAATTAAAGCATTATATGGTCCTCCAACTAATGTATATGCTATAAAATATATACTACCTACAAACGCTAAATAAAGTGTTGCCATTAAAGGTCCACTAGTAAGTGGGAAGAAAAAAGCTATCATAGATAAGGCTAAAGGTATTATTCCTATTAGCATGTAAAATGATCTTCTTCCTAAACTAGAATTTGAATTATCTGACATATATCCTACTATAGGATCTGCTATAGCATCTACAAATCTCATAATTACAAATGCAATTGCTAGATATATAGGTGGCATTATTAAACTAATACCATAATCTGCTATAGCTTTTTCTGAAGGTAAATAAAAATATTGTATCCATTGATTAAAAACTTGATCTAACATAAAATATGCGACACCAAGTCCATAAAAAATATATGTTGCTTTCGTCAATTTTTTAGTCATAAATTTCTCCTTTTTTCTTTTCCCCTATTGTATATTTTATCATATTTTTTTATAAATTCAAAAAGTTTTCTAAAGAATAAGTATACTCCCACTTATACTGTAAATATATCCTTACATGCTGACCTTTTCTGAAAGCTTTAAATATTGGTCTTATAACCTTCTCATCTTCAACGCTCTTATCTTTAATTATTTGATATTCATTATTTATCATATCATAAGGCGTTATATCATCTTTTTCAGATTGAAGTATTAAAGTCGGAACTTTTCCTAACACCTTAGATAATCTTAATTCATTTAATTTACCATCTATTCTAAAATTAAATCTTGCAAGGGGGAGAGACATTATCACGTAAGGTATCTTAAAACCTAAAAATAATGAATGGTGTAATATTGTCTTCTTAACATTTGATACAGGAGAATCAAGTATCATCTTTTCTATTACAACCCCTCTTATTTTAAGTTCTTCCTCATATAGATATGGTACTAATGCACTTCCCATACCGCCTTGGGAGAAACCATAAAGTATAAACTCCTTTGTATTAAATTTTTCATTTAACATTAAAATAGTATTTTTAATATCTTCAGAAAACTTATAACCAAATGCAGTTTTTGCAACATCTGATTTTCCTGAATTCCTTAAATCTGGTATAAAAATATTATATTCTTCATTAAGTTGCATATCTGTAAATAGTTGTAAAAACTTAAGACAAAAAATTCTATTATTTTTTCTACCATGACTAATAATTATAGTCTTTTTTGCATTTTCTTTTTTAATATACCACCCATAAAGATTGATATTTGATGACATATATGCTATTTCTTCAAATTCCATATTAAAAGAAAGAGGAGAATATTTCCCGCAAATAAATTTATTTTTACTTTTCATTACATCTTTTAAAGACTCTTCAAGAGTAACCTTAGAATATTTTTCTATTACGTTTAAAAGATAATCATCTAATAAAAACACATCTTACCTCCTATCTCATATAATATACATTTAATTTTTCCTTACATTCTGTAAGTATTTCGTGAATAATAAAAGCATTTTTTTCTATTTTAATTAAACTAGAGCCAATATGCTTTTCTATATCTTTCCAATTAACAAATATCTTAGGATTATTTAATTTTTTAAGATATTTTGCCCCTTTTTCATTTATTCCCAACACTCTTATATACTCAACATCTTTATCTAAGGATATATCATTTTTTTCAATATTTAAAAGTGTATTAAGAATCACTCTTTTTATCCTACCTGCATTAAAATTTCTACTAACATAAAGCGATAAAAACTCTTCCATGTTTCTAGATTCTTTCATGCATCTTTTAACCCTATTATACATACTATCACTAAAATCATATACTTTTATTATATCTTCCTTTGTTCTAACATTAAATACATACTTAAACATATTAAATATCTTATCTTCAACAAAAATATTTTTCCTATCTTTAAGTACTTTTAAACAAGATTTAGGAACAAAATTAGATATGTCTTTAGAAATATTTTTTCTTATCATAGTTGCAGATACTATATTCCCATCACCTTCAATATCATTATATCCACTTCCTATCCTTTTTAAGCCATAAGGTAATATATTAAATGAATTTCTTTCTATACTCTTAATATATGATATAGCAAGGATATTATTTGACTTATATATATCCTTAAACCCATATTCATTTAATACTAATTCATGCGATTTAGTGTATGAATTTCCCTCTTTTATATACCCCCTTAATTTTTCATTATAACTTTCTTCTTTTTGCACCCTAGTTATTTTATAAATCTCATCAATATTTTCAGTCTCAATACCAAATACTTGAATATCACAACCTAGTTCATTTAATATCTTAACAGAGTACTCACAAAAAATATCAGCATTTTGTATAGAATAGTATACTGGAAGTTCAACTAAAATATCATAATCTTCTTCTAAAGCTATTTTAGCTTTTTCAAATTTATTAAGAATAGATATTTCTCCTCTTTGCACAAAATTTCCAGAGATTACACCTATCTTTATTAAAGGTTTTTGTTTAGATATCTCATTTATTTGATATTTATGTCCATTATGAAATGGATTAAATTCTGCTACTACACCTACTACCCTATCTTTCATAGCTCTCCTATTTTTTTAAATTTTTTTCAACAAATCTTTCTTTATAATAAGCTCTTTTTATTGATTTTCTTGAAGGAATATCTATATTATTCTTAAAGGCTTCTTCAATTATCCAATTAGGATTTCTAAGCAAAGCTCTTCCTGCAGCAATTAAATCTATTCCAAGATCTCTAATTGCAAATTCAGCTAAATCAAAATTATCTATTTGTCCAACTGCAATAACTGGAAGTCCAACTATTTGTTTAATAGTTTTTGCAAAATTTAATTGATAACCTGGATAAAAAGAAAGTGTCCCATCATTTACAGTTCCTCCACTACTTACATGTATTACATTGATATTTTCTTTGAAATCTATTAATACATTTGCTAAATCAGTAGAGGAATATCCTCCTTCTACCCATTCATATGCTGAGATTCTCACCCCTATTATACCCTTAAATTCTTTTTTTACCTCCTCAAGTATCTCTCCTAAAAGTCTTGCCCTGTTTTTTAAGCTACCCCCATATTCATCTTCTCTATTATTAGAAAAACTTGAAAGAAATTGATTAATTAAATATCCATGTGCAGCATGTAATTCTAGATAATCATAACCTGCAATTTCTGCCCTTCTTGCAGCTAATTTAAAATCATTTATTAAAGATAATATATCACCTTTTTCCATTTTTCTTGGTTTAGCAAAGTAATCACTAAATGGAAGATCTGAACTTGAAAGTATATCTGCATTTTTAACAAGACCTTTTCTTCCTGCATCACCTATTTGAATACCTATTTTACTTCCTAACTTATGTACACTCTCTACTAATTTTTTCAATCCTTCAATATGATCATCAGACCATATACCAAGATCTTGCTCGCTAATTCTACCATCTTTTCTTACAGCTGTAACTTCTTGTATTATTAATCCAACATTTCCTATAGCTCTTGCACCATAATGAGCTAAATGAAAATCATTTACATAGCCATCTTCTGCTTCATAAATATCCATAGGAGGCATTACTATCCTGTTTTTCAACTCTAAATTACCTAAAACGTATTTTTCCAATAATTTCATTAATATCTCCCTTCCTTTATTTATCTACCTAAAGTATAGCATAATTTTACATTTTTTGATATAATAGAGCTGGCTGTGAAAGGAGTTTTTTTAATGGAATATATTTTAGGAATTTACAAAAATGGCAAATTTTTTAAAGAAGTTAAATTAAATAGGAAAAACGATAAATATATATATAAATGGGCAAAGGTAGATGTTGCCTCATATTTTTTTACAATAACTAAAGTGGAAAATACTAATAGAGAAAATTTTAATATTACTTACAATCATACTAGTCCATTTGCTTCTGAATTTAGAGCATATGCAGATAGTAAAAGTTCTCCAAAAACTATTGCAGGTATACAATCAGGAATAGATGTATTAGTAGTTTTTAATCCACATGATTTTAGTTTCTTGCTACAAAAGAAAAAATTTGTAAAATTTAATGTAGATATATCAAAATTCGGTTTATCTCAACCTAAAATATTTGAAATTTCTGGTGATTTTAATAATTGGTATCCTGAAACAGAACCTATAAGTCATATAAAAGATAATGTGTATGAAGTAACATTAAATGTAGAAAATGGATTTTATCAATACAAATTTTTAATAGACCATAAATGGTATCCTGAAAAAAATGAAATTTTAGTTGTCGGAGAAAATGGAAATCTTTTCCCTAAAGGAGAATTAGGTAGTGGAAAATTTGTTAATGAAATTAATAAAAATATTAATACAGGTAGTAATATATCTGCAATATTACACGATATGAAAAAACTAATATATTTCAATAAAATCACAGAAAAAGAATTTGAGATGGGTATTAGAACTCAAAGATCAGATGTAGAAAGAGTTTACATATCAGTAATACCTTATACTAAAGAAGGTAAGGGCTTAAATAGAATATATGAGCTTGAAAGGTATGTCGATTATACTAACTCTTTTGACTATTTTAAAAGAATGCTTACTTTTTCAGAAGATGTAGAAGGCCTTGAATACTTCTTTATACTTGAAGATGGTGGAGTAAAAAACTATTATGGAGTAAATGGACTTGAAAAAGAATTAAGCAAACCATTAATTTATTCTAAAAAAGAAAATGAAGATATCTTCTATATTCCATATTGGTCAAGAGAAGCTATATGGTATAACATATTTCCAGATAGATTCTATAACGGAGATGTGTATAATGATCCAATATTTAATGAGTTTGGTCCTGAAAAATTTAGGAAGAATTCAAATTATGAAAGTAAATTCGTTAAAGATTATAGATGGAATAACAATGAATATGCCTTAGAATTTGAAAGAAATAGATGGTGTTCTGATTTTAGTGATAAAACCAATTGGGAAATACATATGGAATCAAACATTGATTATTCTCTTAAATATGCAAGAATGTATGGTGGAGACTTAAAAGGTATTAAAGAAAAAATTCCATACCTTAAAAAATTAGGTATAAATGCAGTTTGGTTAAATCCTGTATTTTACTCTTTCCAAAATCATAAATATGGTGCTAACGATTTTAGGCATATATCTCCTGATTTTGGAACTATTAGAACCAGTGGTAAACTTCATAATGTATATATAGATCCAAAAAATGAATATGGTAATAAAAGCTACCTTGATGTACTCGGTAAAAATTCTGTTAATAATTCTGAACTTGAATTACTTGAAGTTAATTTAACAGGTGAAAATAAAGGGAAAAATGGATACTTTGAAACAGATGATCCTAAAACTTGGGTATGGACAGAATCTGATTTAATAATGATAGATTTAATTAAAGAATTACATAAAAATGGTATAAGAGTAATATTTGATGCCGTGTTTAATCATAGTAGTAATTACAATTTTGCATTTAACCTAGCATTATCTGAAGGAAAAGATTCAAAATATGCAAATTGGTATAAATTTAATGATTATTCAAACTATATAGAAGTTACAGAAAATATGAATGAAAATGAAGCTTATAGTATTATAAATCTTAATAGAAAGAATTTAAAATATAATGGGTGGGCAGGAATAGATACTCTACCTGTTTTTAATAGTTTTAACGAGGAATGGAAGGACTATATTTTTAATATTACAAGAAAATGGATGTTAGGTCCTGATGGAAAAGAACATAGTAATTGGCAGGAAGATGATGGTATAGACGGTTGGAGACTTGATGTGCCTAATAATCTTGAAAATCAAATGTTCTGGAAAGAATGGCGTCATGTTGTTAAAAAATGTAAAAAAGAATCATACATTACTGCTGAACTTTGGTCTAATGCTGGTGATGATATTAATTCAGGTGATAAATTTGATGCTGTAATGAATTATGAATGGCTTAAGGCTGTAATAGGTTATTTCATTAATCAAGGAAGTGATTTCAATGAAAGTTACAAATTAACTGCTGAGCAATTTTTACTAGAATTAAGAGAAAAAAGAACATGGTATCCTCTTCAAGCTGTTCAAGCTTGTCAAAACCTAAATGGTTCTCATGATACTGATAGACTTTATTCAAGAATAGTAAATGATAAAATAGGTAGAAACTTAGAAGAAGGTAAGCAATATGAAAAAGGGTATAACATTATTAGACCTGATCTTGCCAGAAACTATCACCCAAACACTACTATTGATTGGAAAAATTCTCATATTAAACCTAAAGACATTCTAAAATTAATATCAATATTCCAAATGACTTATATAGGAGCTCCTATGATTTATTATGGAGATGAAGTAGGAATGTGGGGCGCTACAGATCCATATTGTAGAAAACCTATGCTTTGGGATGAGTTCTGGTATGATGATGAAAAAAATACTTCATATGTAAATAACGGAGAAATATATTCACAAAAACCAGATATGGATTTATTTGAATGGTATAGAAAAATAATTAAAATACGTAAAGAACATAAATCTCTTGTATATGGTAGAATAAAGCCAGTATACTTTAATAACGAAAAAGATATTATAGCTTATGAAAGATATGATAAGGAAGAAAGTATAATAGTTGTTATAAACAATAGTTTTAATGATTGTACAGATATAGAAATAACTGCATTCCAAAACTCTAAAACATATATTGATCTATTATCAGGTAAAAAAATCAAAAGTGATATCAATGGTAAAATGAAATTTGATATTAAAGCTAAAAAAGGATACATATTTTATTTATCAAAAAAGGAATAAATATCAAAAAGCAGAGATGTCTCTGCTTTTTCTATTACATTTATATTCAACTCCCTCATAATACATTTTTTTATCATCTTTTCTTTTTCTATATATAAATCCAATTCAAAACCTTTGAATTCCTCTCCTTATTTGGAGTAATACCAATATTTTTTCTGAGTAACTCAATGAGTGTTGGTTCTTTCTCTTTTTTATCTATACTTAAACAATATACTTCATTTCAAGTAAACTCGATGAAGAGTTTAATTATTAACAAAATTTCATCGTTCTTGGAAGAAAAGAAAGCTATGATTATAAATGATCTCTCAAGAGTTTTTATCTACTCTGACTTATGGAAGTCTGTAAAAAACAGTCTATACAAATGTTAAAAATAATATAATACCTATTTTCACATCTGCAAAGCATTTAGATTTCACAGAAAAATTATTTAATGTGTTGAATGAGTGGGTTGATATTCCTAATAGTTATAAGAACGATGTTATATTAACACCGAAATACGTAACTGAATTAATGACAAAACTTTCTATGATAAACAGGGATAACTATGTTTGGGACTTTACTGTGGGGTTTCGTGTCATAATAATGATAGAGGAAAATAGTTAAGTAAATAAGAGTATTTTAGGACTTCTACTAGAATTTAAAACTGAAAAAATTAATAGTTGGTGTGCTATTTAGAGCAATTATTAAGAAAATAAATATTGTAAACAGTCCATCAGCATAGAGGAGGAATTCATATGTCTAAGATAAAAAAAGACAAAATTGAGGTACAAGGATTTTCAATTCAAATTTATACTGAAGACTTTAAAAATGATTATATAAGTCTTACCGATATTGCAAAGTACAGGAAAGTGATGATCCACGATTTGTTATTCAAAACTGGATGAGAAACCGAAATACATTAGAGTTTATAGGATTGTAGGAAGCTCTTAATAATGAAAATTTTAATCGTGTTCAATTCGACACGTTTAAAAATGAATCAGGGCTAAATAGATTTACTATGACTCCACAAAAGTGGATAGGGTCTACTAATGCTATTGGGATTATATCTAAAGCAGGAAGATATAGCAGTACATATGCACACTATGATATTGCTATGGAATTTACTTCATGGTTATCTCTAGAGTTTAAGTTATATATTATTCAAGACTACAAAATACTTAAGTCAAATGAAAATTCTAAGCTATCATTAGATTGGAATTTAAATAGAGAAATCTTAAAGATTAACTATAAAATCCATACAGATGCAGTCAAAGAATATCTATTAAAGGATCTTACCAACTAACAATTATCCTATAAATATGCAAGTGAAGCAGATATGCTCAATGTTGCCTTATTTAATAAGCTAGCAAAACAGTGGCGTGAAGAAAATCCTGACATAGAGGGTAATATAAGAGATTATGCAAGTTTGAATGAGTTACTTGTACTTGCAAATATGGAAAGCTATAATACGGTTCTTATCGGTAAAGATATGGATCAAAAAGAAAGAATAATAGAACTTAGAAAGCTTGCAAGAACACAATTGACATCACTTGAAAAGCTTAATGATAATGGTATTAAAAAATTAGAGGGAAAGAAATAATTATTTTAAGTAATAAATAGATAAACAAATTTAAATTTGTAAATGAAAAATAGAAGCAGGAAAGGAATTAAAATAATGGCCGATATAAATTTAGACAGACTCATTGTTCCAATATATATTAATGAAAAGATTGTTTTAGATATGCTTGCTATTATGGACGATGGTTTTTCAATGGTAAGCCAGATAAATTATACAGAACATAAAAAAAATCATTCTGCTCAATTAGACACATTTCTTCAAAAGGTAAGGGAAATTTAATTAATAAATATAAAAAATAAATAAAAATAATAATGCTAAATATATTATTGTTTTTGATGTCGATGAAATTAACGACAACAAAAATAGTTTTATTTTAAACTTTGATAAAGAAAAAAATATAGAGGATGTTTTAATTTCTACGAAAAAACGTAAAATAGCAGAAATACATTCATTTAAATCTAAAGAAATGAATTCATTTAAGTTTAAAAAAGAACAAATAAATGAACTTGAAAGTAATTTATATACAGTAATTGATAGTATTATATTTTAATAAAATTAATAAGGCAAGATAAATCTTGCCTTTTTATTCAAACGTATATCCAAACTCCACTCCCAAGAATCCTTTTCCTAAAATACCACCATATAAGGCTACATTATACTTATCCTTTAATTTAGCACCTATAGAACCCTTAAACATAATTGCTGGTATTACTTCTGAAGTATTATAACTAATGCTTTGACTACTACTACTTTTATTACTACTTCCACCATTTTTTTTATATGAAAAACTTACTCCAACTCCCAATCCTGCTTCCATTCCAAGATATATTTTAACGTTTTCTTTTACTCTAAAGTTTAAATCTGTTTCCATACTTAAAGTTGTATTAGGAAATATTTCAAATTTAGATTCAAATATTTGTTCTGATAAAATTACCGTAAGTTTAGGTCCAAATGTTACATCAAATATCTTACTTATTTCTGATTTCCATTCAGGTAAAAAAGCTATAGCTTGATAAATAAATGGTTCTATTTTTAACACTCCATTAGTACTATTACTAGGATATGGAAATGCACTAATTGCTCCCTCTAACCTATATCTTGGTCCACTTAATTTTGCTGGAAATGTTATTAACCCTATTAATAATGTTATCATTAACAATAATCTTTTCATTTATTATTCTCATATTTTAGTTTTTATTCCAATTAATTATACCCCCCCCCCCGATATTTTGTCAATAAAAAAACAGTAGTATCAACTACTGTTTAAAAAGTATATCATGCTTCTAATCCAAGCATACCTTTAATATTATTTCCTAAATAAATCCCTACATTATATTTATCATTTATTTTAACACCTAGAGACATCTTACTTATAGTTGTAAGTATAGCTTCATAAGTATTAACATTCGCATAATTTATTGAAACCCCTACTCCTGTTCCAATTTCTACTCCACCATATACTTTAATTTTTTCTTTTATTCTATAATTAAAATTTGCTTCTACTCCCAAATTTAAATTAGGTTTAACTGTATAAAGACCTCCAAATAAACTAAATGAAACATCTAATGTAACTTTAGGTCCAAATGTAGCATCTATTTTTTCATTAATTTGAGCCTTCCACTCTGGTAATAATGCTATAGAACCTGAAAAAAATCTATTATTTCTATAGCTATAATCTTCTTTACTACTTAAAAAACCAAAAGCTCCCTCTAATCTGTATCTTGGTCCACTTATTTTAATAGAAGTAGATTTTATAATAGAAACTTTATTTTTCGAATTACTAAATGAAAATAATCCAGTAATTAGTATTAATAACAATATTTTTTTCATATATTATTCTTCTCCCTTAAAATGTATATCCTGCTTCTATTCCTATCATTCCTTTAATATCACCTGTATAAAGTGCTATATTAAATTTATCCTTTATTTTAACTCCAAATGACATTTTACTTATAGATGTAAATTCTGGTATGTTAAAATGTGTATCTTTAATTTCATGAAATATTTGAAATCCTATCCCTGCACCTGCTTCTATCCCAGCATATAATTTAATATCTTTTTTTATTTTATAATTTAAATCTACTTCTCCTCCAAAAATTAAACTATGTCTTATTGTTGGAGAAAAAATTTCAACAAAATTAATAGCTACATTTAATGTCATTTTAGGTCCAAAAGTAATATCAAATTTTTCATTAATTCTAAATTCCCATTCTGATAATACTGAAATTGAACTTGAAGAAAATTTAAAACTTCTAAACTTCTTATTTTCTCTAACACTTATAGTACCTTGAGAAAACTCCAATCTATACCTTGGTCCAATAATATCATTTGAAAACGAAATTAAGCCTACAAATGACATCATCAAAAACAATTTTTTCATTTATTATTCTCCTATTTTAATTATTTATTCAATTAATTATACCCCCCCCCCTCATTATTTTGTCAACAAAAAATCTGAATATTAAATACTCATATTTTTTTATTACCAAAGTTATTATAAAAATATATAAATAATAATATTAAAGTTATGAAAGAAATTATTCCATAAATTTTAAATTCAAATAATTTTATAAGTGTCCATCTAAAATACGGACTTTCAAATGCATAATAACTCATCAACTGACTCTCATTTTCTATTATATTAATATTTTTTGATAATTCTGTTATTGCTGGTGCAATATTTGTAGAAACCATAAGATAAATTGGTGTTATTAAAGTTCCCAGAATTAACATTTTAAGTAAGTTTCTATTTGATATTATTAATGCTGGAACCACTACCATAGGATTTATTATTCCTGCTAATGGCAAAATACTACTAAATCCTAATTTTGAAAATATTAATGCCAAAATTAATGTAATAGGAATTAAAAGTACTGAAACTATCCATAATTCACCTATTGATCCTAGTATAGTCCATTCTACCCCTATAACTATATCTTTATTCTTATACCTATTTTCCATAAAAATTTTTGCTACTTTTGATACTGGATTTAATGCTTTTACAAACATTTTAGCTATTATTGGCAATAATACCAATGCTGCTGCAAGTTTTATAGCTATTTCAACACTTTCAATTAATGAATAGCCTGAAAATATTGAAAGCATCATTCCTATTAAAAATCCCATAACAGAATCTTCACCAAAAATACCTATACTATTTTTCAAAGCTTCTATATCAAGCTTTGTATTTTTAATAAATGGTATTTTATCTAAAAGATTATTAATAGGATACATAATTATGCATTGTATAATAGAAATATGTGTAGTAGTAATATCTTCAATACCTGTCATTTCTTCTACCCTGGGTTTAATTTTCTCTGCAACTTTTAATTCTACTAAAATTTGAATAATTGCAGCTATGAATCCAAAAATTAAACTTCCAGATATAACAGTAACTATAGCTGCTGTAAATGCCTTAGTCCAAATATTAAAAATATCTACATTTAATATATTAGTAAAATTAAAATGTATCATAATTAAATTTAGTATAATCTGCAAAGGAAAGAATAATATAGAAAAATGCCAGGCAAATGAAATAGTTACCATTGGTGAAAAACCAAGATCTATAACATCAAGTTTAAATGCAAATTTCTGAGCTACAGGGGCTATTGTTTCAAACATAAATCCTATAACTAAAGAAATTGATGTAAATGCAATGGCAAGTGTAATCCCTGACATAAGAGCATCTTTTAATCTCATTTTCATAAATAAAGATAATATGATTATGATTATAGGTAAAAGTATATTAGGGCTAATATATTTAAATATTTCTGACATAGTATATCCTTTCTACTAAATACCTAAAAAATCAATTATTTCTCTTTCTACACCAAATTCATTATTTGTATATTTAGTAACCCTTTTTATTTTTTTAAGTAAGATTTCTTCAGAATTTTTCATAGCAAAACCATAACCTACTTTAAGCAACATTTCTATATCATTTTCTGCATTTCCAAAAGCTAGTACTTCTTTTAAATCTATACCTAATTTTAAGCAAATAAATTCTAATCCTTTTGCCTTATTTACTCCTTTTTTAGTAAGCTCATTTAAAATAAAGCTACTTCTTGCCTGTGTAACCTTGTCATTAAACTTACTATTAGAAATCAAGTTATATATACCTTCTTGTTCTATCTTACTCTTAGTAAATATCATCATTTTCATCTTATCTTTAGGAAAATCTTGAACATTATGTATATTAATTAAATTAACAAAATTTACCTTTTGCTCTAATTCAATCATTTCCTTATATTCTTCAGAATTTTTGTAAGTATAAAACTTATCCCAATCATGTATACTAAGTGGATTATTAAATCCATTTTTTTCTAAAAGATCTATAATATTAAATACTATTTCATTATCCATAGGTTCTTGATATATTATTTTATTTTCTTTTAAATCAAATATTTCAGAACCATTATGCCCTATTATATATCTAACCATATCTGTCATTTTCAATTTTTTTATAAGTTCTACTATACCTGCTGTTGCTCTTCCACTAGCAAATACTATTTCTTGACTTAAATTTTTTTCTCTTAATTTATCAACATAACTTAAATCCTGTTTGAAATGACTATCATCTAAAAAAGTACCATCAAAATCTATAGCTATTAATTTTATCTTATCTTTCACTATATTCCTCCATAATTTCCATCAATTTATGTGTAATACCTTTTTCTAAACTAGAATGTCCTGCATCTTGAATTATATAAAATTTTGCATTGTTTAGTTTTTTATATAATTCATAAGCTCCAATAATTCTACAATCAACATCATATCTACCATGAACTATATCTATTTCTAAATCTTTTATTTTATCAGTATTTTCTAAAATATATTTATCTGTTGGAAGAAAAGAATTATTATTAAAATACAGACATTCTATAATAGCCATAGAAATATCTGATTGCGATATCTCACTTAAATTATCTTTTCTAATAAGTCTTACACAAGAATGTTCCCAATCTGACCATACCTTGGCATACTTTTTAGCTATTTCTAAATCCATTTGTAAATATTTTAAATATGACTTAACTGGATCTTTTCTTTCTTCTATAGTTAATGGTGCTAAAAATTTTTCAAATTCTAATGGGTAAATATAGCTTGCCCCTTCTTTATATAGCCAATCTACATCTTCAGATCTTCCTAAAAATATTCCTCTTAAAACTAATTTTAAAACTCTTTCTGGATGATTTATAGCATAAACTAAAGATAATGTTGATCCCCATGAACCACCAAATACTATCCATTTTTCTATCCCAAGTTTTTCTCTTATTTTCTCCATATCATCTATCAGAGAAAAAGTATTATTTCCTTCTATTTTTGCAAAAGGTTTACTTTTTCCACAACCTCTTTGATCTATAACTATTATTTTAAATTTATCTTTATTAAAAAATCTTTTTGAATAATCACCCATAGGAGCTCCTGGTCCTCCATGAACAAACACTACAGGTATACCTTGTTCATTTCCACTAACTTCATAATATATTTCATGTTCATCATTTTTTAAATAATATCCTTTTTCATCATATTCATCATTATATAAAGTTAGAGGAGATGATATTTCTAATCCAATTATTTCTTTTATCATTTAATAAACTCCCTTATTTCATCTACGCTGTCTATAACGTTATCGTTATATCCTATTTTATCTATAAAGGCATGAACTTCACCTGCATATCTTATCCCTATTGATCTTACACCATTTTCTTTAAGCCTTTTATGAAAATATTCTGCTTCTAATCTTAAATAGTCATATTCTGCTGTAAAAATTAATGTTTTAGGAAACTTTTTAAGTAAATCATCTGGTGCATTAATTTGAGAAATATAGTAATTTTCTTTAACTTCATCTGTTTTTATATACATATCCTTAATATATGGCATAGCATATTTTAAACCACTTGCTTCAGATTTCATAAGTCCTGCATCAGGGCTTGTTTCATCTATATCATATTCTTTTATACTCCATATAAAATCTTCTCTGCAATTATCATTTAAATCTATAAGTAAAACTGGATAATACATTATTAGCCCATCTGTTATTTTACTTTCCTCTTCTATATCTTTAATACAAACAGAACATGCAAGTCCCCCACCAGCACTATCTCCACTTAAATAAATGCTTTCATATCTATTTTCAAAATACTTAAGTATAGTATAACCCTCGTTTATAGAAGTAGGATATGGAAATTCTGGAGCTAGTGAATAATCAACAGAAACTACAGTAGCTCCTGTTTGTTCTACCATATATCTACAAGTATTCTGTACGGTATCTGTAGAACCTCCATAATATGCTCCACCATGAAAGAATATTATTAATTTTTCCTTATCTTCCTTAACTTTTGAATATTTTACTACTCTAATGCCCTCTACTTTTTGTATTTCATTTTTAATATGTTCTGTTGTAATGTCTATATTAGGAAACCACATTTCAGATCTCATTTTTTCAAGTGTTGTAGCAATTTCTTTAACTTTTCTTTTTTCTCCCTCTTTAATCTTTAACTCCTTTGTAAATTTAACATTAGGAGAAAGATTACCAGGCTTATATCCCTCTACTTTAGGTCTTTTTATATCCATAATTTGCTATCATCCTCACTTTCTCTAATATACACTAAATTAGAATCTACATATCTAATATATTCTCTTCTTGTTTCATTAACAAATACTATTTTGCTAACTTTAAGTTTAATAAATGTATCTATTAAAAATGCTCCTAAAAATACCATTAATGATCTTCCTACTGTTAATCTTAGGTATAGGTAGGCAAAAAGTCCTGCTGCCATTCCTGTTAAAATATTAAAAAGTGTTTTTTTAATAAAATATTTTCTTTTTCTCTTAACAAAAAGATTTAAACCCTCATTAATGCTATCTTCTATTTCTCCTTTATCAACAAATTCATATATATTAATATTTTCTTGTTGATATTTGTATAATAGCGTTGCACAAAATTCTTTCTGCACTATATTATTATTAATTTCTGACATTTTAAGTCCAGATAATAGAGCAAAAATATTTTCTCTGTCTTTGTTATTCATAACTCCCTCCTAAAATACTATGTATTTATTAATAATGTCAATATTTACCTTACCTTTTAAATCAAGTTCAGATTTAATCTCCTTAACATCTCTAATCTTATTTATTACATCAATTTCCTTTTTTGAAAAACCTAATAAAAATAATCCTGTATCATCTAAATAGTTAATATTATGTTTCATATATTCCTTTTTATTCATTTCATCTATATATACAATTTTTTTTAACTTATCTAAAGTATTTTTATTAATCCCCTTTATTCTAGTAAGATTTTCTAAATTGTCAATATATCCAACAAATCCCCTATATTCAATTATACTATACCCTATTTTACTAGAAATCCCTGCATTAACCATTTCTTCAAAATCTACAGTATTAATGTCTAATTTTTTTTCTTTTTCATTTTCATTTTGAAAAGTTATTTCCTCATTAATTTCTACCTTTGGGTTATTAAAATCATTATCTATTCCTATTATATTTTTTATAATAGTAAATAGGAAAAGTACTATTAATATTGTTAGAATATATTTTAATTTTTTCATATTGACTCCCTTATTTCTTTTTTCTTTTCATTTAATCTATCTTCAAATTCATCTATCCACATTAAAGGATCTTTGGGATTAATAAGTCTTTTTATCTCATCTTTTTTTATTAATTTGGTTATAGCTCCTGCACCTATAGATATTATACTTTTAAATTCCTCTATCATCTCTATATTATATATTAACTGTTTACCTGATTTACAATATCCCATATTTTCTCCTGAAATACTAGAACTCTTTTGTCTGTACATATAGTAAGGGATATATTCTTTTTCCATCATAATTTCAGCTATCTTATTACTTATTAAATCATGATTTAGCATATCTTCTTTAAAGTACTTATTCTTAGTTAGAGTAGATGCTTTTTTCATTGCTAGATAATGAAAAGTTACATTTTCTGGATCATATTCCTTAAATTTTTCTAAACTGTTTAATACATCTTCTGTATCTTCAAGAGGTAAACCTATTATGAAATCCATATTAATATCTAACTTTAATCTCTTTGCTTCCATATATACTTCATTTAATTTATCTAAATTATGATATCTATTAACTAGTTTTAAAGTAGATTCTTTAAAAGATTGAGGATTAATACTTATTCTAGTCACACCATATTCTTTAAGCATGGATAATTTCACTTTATCAATAGTATCTATTCTTCCAGCCTCAAAGGTATATTCTTTTAAATTCCCCTTTTCTATATATTCATTAATAGTGTTTAACAATCTATCTAGATCATTATAGCTAAGATAACTAGGCGTTCCTCCACCTACATATATGCTATTTATCTTTAAATTAAGTTCCCTGCATAAAGTCCCTATTTCCTTAATTTCTCTAAGTAATGTTAAAAAATATTCATCATATCTTTTTTCATATTTGCCTTTTTTTAAATATGCAGGAAAAGAACAATAAGTGCATTTAGTAGGACAAAATGCCAACCCTATATATATTCCTATAGTTTTATCATCTAAAAAATCTATAGAGTTTTTTACTACTTCTATTAATAAAGTGGCTTTTTCATGACTTACAAAATATATTTCTTGTAATATCTTTAATACTCTATCAAAGTTATTACTTTCAAGTAATTTCCTTACAAGCTTAGTAGGTCTTACACCCACTAAAGATCCCCAAGGAACATTAATGTTATATAGCTTTAAAAGTGAGGCTTTAAGCATTACATCTATTTGATTATCTATCATTTTTAAAATAGAATATTCTACCATATTATCATGATTTTTTGATTTAATGTATATACTATCACCTAAATCTTTTACTTCTATGATAACTTCATCATCAACATTTTTAAAGAATACGTAAATAAATTCTTTCCACTTATTTTCATTTATCTCATAATTTGATATTATTTTCATTTTCTACCACACATATATATCTAAAATTATGATTAAAGCTATAGCTACCCTATAATACCCAAAAACTTTAAAGTCATGTTTTTTTATATATTTTAAAAATGAATTTATTATCATTAAAGACATAATGAAAGTAAATATTAATCCTAAAAATATTAAAAATAGTTCATATATACTTAAAAATGACCCTATTTTAATTAACTTTAAGATAGTAGCTCCAAGCATAGTTGGTATGGCTAAGAAAAATGAAAATTCTGTAGCTATAACCCGATTTAGTCCTAAAAGCATTGCCCCTATTATTGTGGCTGCTGAACGTGAAGTTCCAGGTATCATAGCAAGGCATTGAAATAGCCCGATAATCAGTGCTGCAATGTAGCTAAGATTTGAAATATCATTTATCTTTGCTTTTCTTTTTATGCTTTCTATAATTACAAGGAAAAAACCATAAATTAAAAGCATAATTGCAACTACATTTACATTAAAAAAATGTTTTTCAATATATTCATCAAATATTAAACCTAAAACTACTGCTGGTAATACTGCTATTACTATTTTACTCCAAAGATTTAAAAGCTCTTTCCTTTTCTCCCCTTTATATATGAAAGGGTAAAGTTTTTTAAAAAATATTACTACTACAGCAAGTATAGCCCCTAATTGAATTATTACCTGAAACGCTGTAACAAATTCCTTATTACTCGATAAATTAATATATTTATCTGCAAGTATCATATGTCCTGTTGAACTCACAGGAATAAATTCTGTAAAAGATTCAATAAGAGATAGTATAAATACCTTTAAAATGTCTAACAACATTTTTACCTCCTTGTTTTATAATTAAATAATTTGCCTATATTAATGGGGCAAATATTTTCATTAATTTACCTATTAATTTTCTTTGTAATTTATCATTTTTTAAATCCCTATTTGTAAATATTTTTGATTTTTTAAAAGTTTCAATAAAATCATTTTTAATATCTTTAATTGCATCAATATTATACATATATACTGCATTTTCAAAATGATGATAAAGACTTCTATAATCTAAATTAATAGTTCCAACCACTGCTTTAATATCATCTGAAATAAACATTTTAGCATGCATAAATCCTAAACTGTACTCATATATTTTAACACCAGCATCTATAAGCTCAGAATAATGACTATGTGCTAGAGCAAAAGGCATTTCCTTATCTGGAATATGTGGCAAAATTATTCTAACATCTACACCCTTACTAGCTACAAGTTTTATAGCTGCATTCATTTCATTATCTATAATTAAATATGGTGTCATAATATATACATATTCTTTAGCATTGTTTAATATATCTATATATATATTTTGTCCTAGAAGTTCATTATCAAATGGTTCATCTCCATATGCTATTACATAACCATCATTTTTAATATTATGTGTTGTATCTAAATATTTAATATATTCATCACTGCTATAATCAAAAATATTCCAAGATTGCATAAACATTAAAGTTAACGGTTTTACAGCATCTCCTATTATTCTTATACCTGTATCTTTCCAATGACCAAATTTAGAGATTTCATTAATATATTCATCTGCCAAATTAATTCCACCTGTAAATGCTATCTCTCCATCTATAACCATGATTTTTCTATGATTTCTATTATTGTAGTGGGTTGATATGAAAGGTTTTACTGGTGAAAATGCCTGTGCTTTAATACCATATTCCATTAATTCTTTAGGATAATCTCTATCTAATGTTGAATATTCACAAGTTCCATCATACATAACTCTAACTTCTACTCCCTCTAATACTTTTTGTTTAAGTATTTCAAGTATGGAATACCACATTTTACCCTCTTCTATTATGAAATATTCTAAAAATATGAATTTTTTAGCATTTTTTAAAGCTTTTAGCATATCAAGAAACATATATTCTCCTAAAGAATAGTATTTAATTTCACTATCTTGATATATATTATATCCCCCTGTTTTTTTAATATATCTAGCTATATTTCTAAGTTCAAATAGCTTATTATCCTTAATATTATTAATTATTTCCTGTTTTTGAATTAATATATTTTTAGTTTGATTTTGTATATATATTATCCTATTTTTCATCATTTTACTTCCAAAATCAAATTTAATAAACCAGTATAGGCAAATTCCAAAAAAAGGAATAAGTAGTATTAATATTATCCAAACTAATTTTACATTAGGATTTTGTCTGTTATTTATTAAATAAAGTATCATAGCAAAACTAGTTAATCTACTTCCACCTATTAGCAAATACATATTATTTCCTAGCCAAATTATTGATGCTAAAGCTAGAATTACCTGTATTAACAGTAAAAATGTTACTATTAAAGTTCTACTAAAAACTAAATTTAATATCCCTTTTTTACTTTTTTCTTTTATTTTAGACATATCCTCCTCCTTTTTTACCTATTATATCAAATATCAAAAAAAGGAGCAAATATACATAAATTATATAGAAATATACTACATTAATTATTTAAACTAAATTTCAACTATAATTCGCATATAAATATATTTAATATATGAAATCATTTAAAACTTATATCTCAAGTTTATTGATTTATGTATAAAAAATATGTAGAACAGATTATATGTTATTACTTATAAAATAACAAAAAAATTAGGAGGAATATTATGATTAAAAAAAAAGAAACTTATGGTAAAGTAAATATTAAGAAAGTAACAGGATTAGCTCCTGTTATAAGCTATGAACCTTGTCAAGATCAATAGAAAGTGTCAAACAATCTATAATCGATGGTAAGCCGGTTTTAATAAGATTACATTCAGCAGCGAGTTATCCATGCAAAAATAAAGAAGATAATTATAAATTAGATTTAGAATCACACGCAGTTTTAATAGTTGGATTTAATGATGAAGAAAATAATTTTGATATCGTAGACCCATGGAACAACTTTGAAGGTAATAGAAAAGGTATATATAAATTATCGTATGAAGAATACCCACTTTTATGTGTAAACTGTTCACTTTCAAAAGATACAATAATAACTGAAGTTTCATTGGATATAGAAAAGGTAATAATCGGAAACCATTCAGGTATCAAATTAAAATTAGGTTTATACACACCTAAAGGATATATTATAGACCAAAACAATACATATATAAATGATATAAAACTAGAAATCAATTATACTTTAAAAGGAAAAGGAAAACATAGTGAAGTAGAAATAAAAGGAAATTATAAAATAGGTGAATATGCTTATAAAACTATATCTTTAGGTGAAAATATTAATGAAAAAATTAAATTTAATATTAAATCAACAGTAACTATTCATGGAATAAGACCTTATAAATATGATGATAAAATTATAACAGAATATACATTTATTGATAAATTTGAAAATAAAAATAACGAAAATTCTTCTCTAGAAATAGTAAAACTAGAAAGAGTAATATAAATTTAGGAGGCATCTGTAAATGTTCAGAAAAAATCTAGTAAATAATAATCCCTATGAAAATATATATATCTATAATAAGTGGAGTACAAAAATAAAGGGATTAATAAAAACGCCATTTTTTGATAATAATGATTTTGAAAATGGATATGTAGTTTATTATTCAGAAATTAAACAAGGATATTTCATTGTTAAATTTAATTTGAAAAATGGTGAGATAATATTTGAAAAAAAAGTTACAAATGGTAGTTATGGAACAGGTGCTATTTATAAAAATCAAATAATTTCATACAAAGAATTTAAGGATTTAGTTTCTTTTGATAAAAATACAGGAGAATTTCTTTGAGAATTAAAAACTAATACAAGAATAAGAAGTTCTGTAAATATTTTAGAAAACCAAATTATATTTTCATCAGGAAATTATGTATATTTTGTAAATGAATTAGGTAAAATTCAAAAAAAAGTAAAAATAGATAATGCTTTCTTATACGGAACCATATCTAAAATAGGAAATTTTTATTATGTTCTTGGAACTAAATTTTCTAAAGAAAAAAAATGTTCTTGTTTATATTTATTTTCTTTTGAATATTCAGGAATAATTATATCTGAAAAAAATATAGGGAAAGCCGAAGTTATAAGCTCAGACACATCAGGACTTTGGATAACAAATAATAATATACTTTTAGCATGTAATGATGAAATTTTTCTAATTGATAGTTCTGAGTTTAAAATTATTTGGAAACAAAAAGTTTTAGGAATAGTAAGTCGTCATGTTGTAATTTCTGATGACAAAAATGTATATTATACGACTTTGAAAGGAAGAATAGGTTCAATAGACTTAAAAACTGGTAATAAAGTTTGGGAAATTTCAACTCAAGAGGGTTTAATATTTTCTCCCCCTAGTATATATGGAAAAACATTATTTGTTTTAGCAGATTGTGTAGTTTATCTTATAGATAAAACAACGGGAAGTGTGTATTTTAAAAAAATAATTGGTCATTCTCCATACAGTGCCCCAATTATTTTTAATAATAATTTATTTATAGGTGGAGGAGAACCACCATTAAATGGAGTTCTACTTTCTTTTGATATAAAGCATAGTTTAAATGAAATTAAAAATAAAGAAGCAGTTTTAAAAGTTATTGAATTTGGAAATTATGTAGAAAACAATAAAATGCAGATTTCAATTATATTTGAAAAAAAAGTTAAAAATGTATACCTAGATGTTTCTGTTATATCAAATGATAATATAATCAAACCAATAGATATTAAAGAAAACAATTATATATTTGAATTTAATTTAAAAAAAAATAACCTTAGTGGATTGTATTCTCTTCCAATTACATTTGAAAAAGAAAATTTTAAAAAATCAGAAATGATAATTATAAATTTAATTTTAAAAGAAACTAAATCAAAAAAAATAAGATTAGATAAATTTTATTATGAAATAAAACAAGAAAAAGAATTTTATAGTGGAGCAGCTATAGCAAAATTTATTTTAAATAGATATGGTAAGGATATAACACAAGAAGAATTTAGAAAAATTATTAATCATGTTAAAGAAAAAAGTAATTGGAAAGATGCTGATTTTCAAACATGGAGATTAATTTTAAAAAGAGTATTAAGTACATCAAAAAATACATTAGAGGATTTTTTAAAGGAGGAAGAAAAAAATGAAAAATAATATAAAATATATATTTAATATATTAGAAAAAATAGGATTTAAAAAATCTCTTGTCTATTTTGTAACTGTTATTTTAGTTTTCATTCTAGTTGTATTTCAACCTATTTTCATAAGTAAAAGTATACAAGAAGTTTCTAAATATTTTATAGCCCTATTATGTATTTCTTTATTATTAGAAGAATTACTAGGCTTTTATAATAACTACATTGTTCAAAAAATTAGAAATTATTCTAAATTAATAATATGGGAGCAGATAGAAAAGAAAAGCTATTTTGAATTTGTTAATTTAAATTTAGGAGAAATACAGAATTTAATTCAAGAGGGTTCTTTTTTAGTTAGAGCAATATATGATGTCATTTTAAGAATATTTAAAAATTTCATTATGATAGTTATTTATTCAATATTATTATTTAATTTCTATAAACCTATAGGAATAGTATATTTAATTTTTTATGTACTATATGTTTATATATCATATAATTTTTTAAAAAATAATAGTGAAAATATTTCAAAATCTATAGATACAACATCAAAAATAAATAGTTTTATTGTTGATTATTTCATTAATTTTAATACGATATATAACGAAAATTCATATGAATATGAAAAAATAAAAATAAAAGATTTATTTAATAAAGAAGAAAAAAAATACTATTCAATACAATTTAATATATTAAAATCAAATCTTTTTCTAAGATTGTTTTTAATTATATCAAGTATCTTAGTAATTTCTATAGCTTTTAATAGGCAAGTTGATCTAAAAGTATTATTGATAATTATTTATTCAGTATTTAATTTAAATGATTTTGGGAAATATATTTTAAATTTCTTTGAATGTTGGGATAGACTAAATCTAGTTATATCTAAAATGAATATTTTTGATTCTAAATGTATAAAAGAAAATTTAAAAATAGAATATTTAGATAATGAGAATATAATAGTTTTAAAAAATATTAATTATAAATATTTAGATTCTAATGAAATGATTATAAATAATAAATCATTAGAAATAAAAGATGGTAGTAAAAATTTAATTATTGGAAAAAATGGTAAAGGGAAATCAACACTATGTAAAATAATTGCAAATATGTTAAATGTTTATTCTGGAGAGATTATATACAATAGTAAATATATAAAAAATAAAAATGAAATAATCTATTATTCTCAAAATATAAATTTATTTGATAGGAGCATAATAGAAAATATTATTTATCCTAAAAATGAACTGAATAAAGAAATAGAAAATAAAATAAAAGATATAATTAAAGAATTAGAATTAGATAATGTAATAAAAAATGATGATGATTTATTTAATAAGAAAATAGGAGATTTTAGCAAAAAGATTTCAGGTGGAGAAAAACAAAAAATATTAATAGCAAGAGCTTTATTAAGTGATAAAAAGGTTATTATATTTGATGAAATAAATTCTGGAATAGATAAATTTAATAATCTTAATTTCTATAAACTAATCTCTAAATACTTAAATGATAGAACTATCATAATAATATCTCATAGAGAGGAACATAATGAAATTATAGATAATATAATAAATTTATAGAAGATAATAATATTGGGTCAGTTGTTTACTGACCCAATGTATTTTTATTTCTTTTTAAGTAATAATGCCGATTGCATAGGCACTATAACCTTACTTTCTTTTATTTCAATTTCTCCAAGTCCTTTTGAATTTGCCATGTTCCCTTTAACAAGAACTATATATTTACCATTAGGTATCTCTATTTCTTTATCTTTTGAACTAGCATTAAACGCTATTATTTTATCAGCTTGAGTATATGCAATTACTTGATCTATAACTTTAATAGGCTTTATTATTTTATTAACCTCATCAAATGTCTTTAAATTAAAATCAGGATTTTCTTTACGTATCTTGATTAATTCTCTAACTAATTTAACACTTGCCCTATTTTTTCTTGCAAGATCCCAATCAAGTCTATTTACCTCATCACTTGATTTATATGAATTTTCATCTCCACCTTTAGTTCTTAAAAATTCTTGTCCTGCATGTATAAATGGAACTCCTTGAGATAAAAGAACTATAGTAGTTCCAAGATTATGTCTTCTAGTTATAGTTGCTAAATCTTCAGTATTATTAGTTCTACTAATTTGATCAAATAAAGTAAGGTTATCATGTGCTTCAACATATTGTATTAATTGCATAGGTGATGTATATGTTCTTATACCTTCTCCACCTTTTATAGATGCAAATAATCTTTCTTCTTGTTTTAGATTTCCACTTATAAAGCCTTTACCTATTTCTCCAAAAGTTGAACCTTTAACTGCATCTCTAAAATCATCATTAAAGAATGCAATATCTTTAAGTTTATTAGCATTATTTTGATTTGCTTTAATTTCAGGATCTAATGTTCCCATATCCCAACCTTCTCCTAGTATAAAGAAATTAGGATTAATTTTTTTCATCTCATCTCTTAATTCATTCATAGTATCAACATCAAGTATACCCATTAAATCAAAACGGAACCCATCTAATTTAAATGTTTTAGCCCAATATTTTGCACTATCTATTATGAATTTTCTAACCATTTTTCTCTCACTAGAAATATCATTTCCTACTCCAGTACCATTAGTTAAATTTCCTTCATCATCATATCTATAGTAATAATTTGGTACTATCTTATTAAATGCATGTTCACCTGCACTAAATACATGATTATAAACAACATCCATAATTACACCTAAGTTATTTTTATGAAGTATGTCTATAGTTTTTTGTAATTCTTCTATTCTAACATTAGGATCATATGGATTAGTAGAATATGAACCTTCAACCGTGTTATAATTTACAGGATCATATCCCCAATTATATCTAGCAAATTGATTTTTTTCATCCACAGAATATGAGCTAAAATCATATATAGGTAAAAGTTGAATATATGTTACACCTAATGATTTAATATAGTCAAGTCCTGTAATTTGACCACTTTTTGTTTTAGTTCCTGTCTCTGTTAATCCTAAAAATTTCCCTTTATTCTTTATTCCACTTGCTGGATGAGATGATAAATCCCTTACATGTAATTCATATATTATTACATTATTAATATTTGGATAATCTACATTTGAAATAGTTGGGTTAACTACTACTGATTTTTCTCCATTTATTGTAGTTGAGTAAGTATATGGATCATTAGTAATATTTACTTCACCATTTACACCAACTTCAAATTGATAAACTAATCCCAATTTATCTCCAGATAAAGTTATAGAATAAACTCCTTTTTCTCCTAAAGTCATAGTCTTTTTAATGATTTTTTCTCCTTCATATATTAAAAGGTTTACAAAATCTGCTGTAGGAGCCCATACTTTAATAGTTGTCTCATCTTTAGTATATATAGCTCCAAGATCTCCATCATATGCATAAAAATCATCAAAGCTTTTATCTCTAACTACAGCGCCTAAATTAACTTTAGCTTCACCAAATGTAGACATTATTACTCTTCCATCTTTATTTCTTAAATCTAAATTTTTATCAAAAACTATTTTAAATTTATCAGTTTGTACTCCATCTTCTGTTAATGAAATAATTTCTTTTATACTATTATCAAGGTTTGTTATAATTCCTCTAGATATCTCTTTTTTTAAATTAAAGTTCTTATTTGTCTTAACTGTTATGCTATTCATTGAATCTATACTAGCATTTTCAATAAGCTTTGGTTTAGTTGCTGCTTTTTCTGATTTATATATAGTCTTATCTTCCTGATTTATATAAATATCTACATTAGCACTTTCATCAATTTTAGTAATTTCTCTTAAAACATCAACTTTCTTTTCAAAGAAAAACCACCATCTCTTAGTAATCTCAAAATTTAATTTAGTAATATCCTTACCTTCATAATTACCTTTAGCTACGAATTTTTCTCCATCTTTAACTAGATTAATATATTTAGGTTTTAATCCATCTGCCCATACTTTTACCCTATATTTTTTAGCATCTTTTTCAACTGGATAATATTTAATATCTAAATTAACATTATCAAACATTAATGGTGCCTTATCTGGATTAGAATAATATGTATTAGAATCCTTAGATTTAACCCATATTTCAGCTTCTCCATCTTCAATATTAATAAATCTATCTTCTCCTACATCTTTCTTAGACCAATCTGAAAGCCTAACTATATATCCTACCTTTTTATGATTACCATCTAAGGTAATTTCTGCATATTTACCAAATTCATCTTCTTTATCAAAAGCGTATGCATTTCCATTCTCTTTATCTGGCCAAACCCATAAATCCCATTCTAAGTTTTCGCTTGGCTGATAATGTATAGTTACCTTAGTACTTGCTGAAAATACAATTATTTGTATTAGAAGTAAAAAAGTAAATATTAATTTCCTAAATAATTTATTCATATATACCTCCACTCTACACAATATTATACCTCGATATGCAAGCGTTTACAATATTAAAATAGGGATGAAAATATTTTTCATCCCTATCTACCTATATCTTTTCTAAAATACTTACCTTCAAATGATATTTTTTCTAGCTCTTCATATACTTTTTTTATAACTTCTTCTCTTGTTTTTGCCTGAGATACAATATTTAGTACTCTTCCACCATTTGTATAATACTTTCCAGCCTCTTTTTTTACTCCAGCTAAAAATACCTGTGTATCCTTATCTACCATTTCTATACCTGTAATTTCTTTGCCTTTTTCATATTTTTCTGGATAACCACTTGCTGCAATAACTACACAACAAGAATGTTCATTCTTCCATTTAATTTCTACCTCATCTAATCTTTTTTCTAAGGACATATTAATTATTTCTATTAAATCACTTTCCATTAAAGGTAACAAACATTGTGTTTCAGGATCTCCTAATCTCATATTATATTCAAGTAAATAAACTCCATCTTCTGTTATCATTAATCCAAAAAATATTATACCTGAAAAGCTCATTTTTTCCTGTTTTAATCCTTTAAGAGTAGGATTTAATATTTTTTCTATAAATTCTCTTTCCACTCTTTCATTATAGTATGGATTAGGTGATATTACACCCATACCTCCAGTATTTAATCCTTTTTCGTTCTCAAGTATTTTTTTATGATCCTTTGCAGACTTAAACGGTAATATTACATTACCATCAGTTATTGAAAGTATAGAAACCTCAACTCCTTTTAAAAACTCTTCTATTACTAATACATCTCCAGCTGATCCAAAAACTTTATCTTCCATAATATCAGTTATAGCTTTTAAAGCTTCATTTTCATTTTTAGCTATTATTACTCCTTTACCAGCTGCAAGTCCACTTGCTTTAATAACTATAGGATATTTCATATTTTCCCTAATATATTCTTCTGCTTTTACCTTATCTGTAAATGATTCATATTTTGCAGTATTAACCCCATATTTTTTCATAAATTTTTTAGCAAAATCTTTAGACCCCTCTAACATTGCTGCCTTTTTATCAGGTCCAAATATTTTTAATCCGAAATTATTAAATTCATTTACTATACCTTTAACTAAAAGTTCTTCACTTCCAACTATAGTTAAATCTATTTTTTCCTTTAAAGCAAAGTTCCTTATTTCAAATATATCACTAGATGTCATCGTATATACCATTTCTACATTAGGGTTTTGTTTAAGTTTCCACATAATGGCATCTTCTCTTCCACCTGATCCTATTATTAATATCTTCATAAAACTCCTTAATGTTTAAAATGTCTAATTTTTGAAATTACCATAGCTATATTATTCTCATCACAAGCTTTTATTGATTTTTCATCATTAATAGATCCACCTGGTTGTATTATTGATGATATCTTGTATTTCCCAGCCATATTTACTACATCCTCAAATGGGAAGAAAGCATCAGATGCCATTATAGCACCACTAGTTTCCTTAGATCTTTCAAGTGCTTTTTCAGCTGCCCAAATTCTACTAACTTCTCCTGCTCCTATTCCTAAAGTTCTTCCATCCTTAGCTATAACTATTGCATTAGATTTTACATACTTAACTACCTTTAATCCAAATATTAAATCTTTCATTTCTAGTTCTTCAACTTTCTTTTTAGTAACAACTTCAAGATCTGAATAAAGGATGTTATCCACGTCCTGATAAAGCATACCCCCATCTACCTTAACCATTTCTTTTTTATCAATAGGTTTTTTATTACACTCTATTACTCTTAAATTCTTTTTAGTTTTTAACTTTTCTAAAGCCTCTTTTGTAAAGCTAGGAGCTATAACTATCTCTAAGAAGATTTTACTTAAAAGTTCAGCTGTTTCTAAATCAACTTCATTATTTATTGCAACTATACCACCAAAAATAGATACAGGATCACATTCATATGCTTTAATGTAAGCATCTTTAACATCACTACCTATAGCAACCCCACAAGGAGTAGAATGTTTAACTGCACAACAAGCAATTTCATCAAATTCACAAACTACTTTCCAAGCTAAATCCATATCTCTAATATTATTATATGAAAGTTCTTTTCCATTTAATTGTTTAAAATCTTTCATAGCCCCCTCATTCATATTATCTACATAATATGCTGCCATTTGATGAGAATTTTCTCCATATCTCATTTCACTTTCTTTAGTATATGATATAGTTAAATATTTTGGAAACTCTTCTTCATTTAAAAAATTAAATATTGCACTATCATA
The DNA here is from genome assembly GCA_001612575.1 of Streptobacillus notomytis. Classification (GTDB taxonomy): domain Bacteria; phylum Fusobacteriota; class Fusobacteriia; order Fusobacteriales; family Leptotrichiaceae; genus Streptobacillus; species Streptobacillus notomytis. The sequence goes on along the minus strand of LJRV01000165.1, from coordinate 48,828 downwards.
AGCAGAAGTTAAATTAAATACTTTAGCTGCAAGTTTTTTTCTTGTACTTAAACTTACATCTCCTGTTTCATTAATTTCATTCATTATTGGGTTATAGTCTGATTTATCACTAATTACTACTACATCTTTAAAAGATTTAGCAGCTGATCTAAGCATACTTGGTCCACCTATGTCTATAAACTCAATTTTTTCAGCTTCTGTTAAATTTTCCTTAACCTTATCAAAAAATGGGTAAAGATTAACTATTACATAATCTATTGTATCTATATTATATTCTCTAATAGTATTCATATGCTCTTTTTTATCTCTTATAGCAAGTATTCCACCATGTATATTAGGGTGTAAGGTTTTAACTCTTCCGTCTAACATTTCTGGAAAATTTGTAACTTCACTAATATCAATAACTTTAACATCATTTTCTTTAAGGTAGTTATAGCTACCACCTGTAGATATTATTTCAACTCCTTTTTTTTCTAAAAATCTAGCAATTTCTAAAATATTTTCTTTATCAAAAACAGAAATTAAAGCTCTTTTCATTATTTTCTCCCATCTAATATTTCTTTTATTATTCTAGGATAAACTTCCCATTCTCTTTCAAGTATTAACCTTTGAATATCCTCAGGATTTCTAGCATCTTTAATATCAACTACTTCCTGTCTAATTATTTTACCCTCATCTACACCTTTTGTTACATAATGTATGGTTGTTCCACTTATTTTTTCTTTATTTTCAAATACTTTTTCATGTATTTTCATCCCATACATACCAACCCCTGAATACTTAGGTATTAAAGAGGGATGTATATTAATTATTCTATTTTCATATTTATCTAAAATATCCCCTTTAATTATAGAGAGAAAGCCTGCAAGTACTATTAAATCAATATCAAAATCATTAAGTAGATTTAATATCTTATTTGAAATATCTTTTCTTTCAAGCTCAAAATATGGAATATTATATTCTTTTGCTATATCCTCTGATAAACATTTTCTATCTGAAATCACAGTAGCTACTTCAATATCATTTTCTAATATTTTTCTCAAATTAGTTCCACTACCTGAAACTAAAACTGCTATTTTAGACATAATGTGTTATCTCCTTTTTCTATATGACCTATTATAAAGGGCATCTCTCCTAAATTATATAATTCTTTTAATATATTATCTGCATCTTCTTTATCAACTATTAAAGTAAAACCTACTCCCATGTTAAATGTTCCAAACATTTCATCCTCACTTATATTACCCCTTTTTTGTAATTCTTTAAATATTTCAGGAACTATTAACTTATCTTTAAATATCACAGGTGATAAATCTTTACTCATAGCCCTTGGTAAATTTTCTATCAATCCTCCTCCTGTAATATGTGCCATACCATTAACATTGAACTTATCTAAGATTTGAAGTACATTTTTTACATAAATTCTTGTAGGAGTAAGTAAAATTTCATCAATTTTTCTACCAAAAACCTCTTCATTATAGTCTGAAAATACTTTTCTTATTAATGAATAACCATTACTATGAAATCCACTTGATGCCAGTCCTATTATTATATCCCCGTCTTTAACCTTTGAACCATTTATTATTCTATCTTTTTCAACAACTCCTACACAAAATCCTGCTATATCATAATCTCCTGGTTTATAAAAGCCTGGCATTTCAGCAGTTTCTCCACCTATTAAAGCCATTTTACTCTCAAGACAACCTTGAGCTATTCCAGATACAATTTCTACTGCAACTTCTGCTGATAATTTACCACAGGCTATATAATCAAGAAAAAATAGAGGTTTTGCACCATGACATAATATATCATTTACACACATTGCTACTGCATCTATACCTATTGTATCATATTTTTTTTGTTTTAATGCTATATGAAGTTTAGTTCCTACACCATCAGTTCCTGAGACAAGAACAGGGTTTTTATATCTTCCAAGTTCATACATTGCACCAAAACCACCCAAGTCATTTAAAACTGAACTATTATGAGTCTTTGAAACTCTTTCTCTCATTAATTTTACAGCCTTATATCCCTCCTCTTTATCTACACCAGATAATTTATATGAATTTGACATCAATATTCCTCCAATTATATTTATTTAAAACAATCTAAGTTACAATCTAATCCATTTAAAGCTTTTACTAAATTCTCTATTGATAAATATCCTAGTGTAGTTGCACCTATATGATCCCTTATTTCATCAATAGTCATAATATTTCCTATTAACTCCTTATCACTGGCTATACTTGCACCAAAATATGATTCACTTATTACTACAGGTGATGCTGACCTAAAGTGAACCTCACTTGCTCCAGCTTCATAAAGTATTTTTATTAATATTTTAGATGTAGTTCCACGAACTAATGAATCATCTACAACAACTATTCTCTTACCTGATATTAATGTTTTCATTGCATTTAATTTTAATCTAACTGCCATTTCCCTTGAAGCCTGACCTGGCATAATAAAGGTTCTACCTATATACTTATTTTTTAATAATGCTGTGGCATAAGGTATTCCACTTGCTTCCGAAAATCCAATACCTGCAGCTACTCCTGAATCAGGAACACCTATTACTAAATCTGCTTTAATAGGATTTTGTTCATAAAGATATTTACCGCAAGAATGTCTTGCTTCATAAACACTTAAACCATCAATAACACTATCAGGTCTTGCAAAATATATGTATTCAAAAGATGAATAAGCTCTTTCTTTCTGAGAATTATATATTATTGATTCTATGCCATTCTTATCTATTATTATCATTTCTCCTGGCTCTATATCCCTAATAAAGCTTGCCCCAATACTATCAATAGCACAAGATTCTGATGCAACTATATAAGTTCCATCTTTAAACCTACCTAAACAAAGAGGTCTTATACCATAAGGATCTCTTACTGCTACCAATTTGTCTTCTATAATAACTGCGATAGCAAAAGCTCCTTCTATTCTTTTTATAGTGTTTAATATAGCGTTTTTATACCCAAACTTTGCATTTTTACCTATAAGTTTTAGTATAATTTCTGTATCTGTTTCAGTTTGAAACATTGATCCTTCTTCTAATAATTCATTAATGATTTTATCTGTATTTATTAAATTTCCTGCATGTACAATAGATAGTTTTCCTAATAATGAATCTCCTCTTAATGGTTGGTAATTTCTATTAGATGTTCCACTTTCAATCCCATATTTAATATGTCCTACTAATATATTTCCAACATAACTTCTTAAATCTTCAACTGAGAATACATCTGAGACAAGACCCTTACCTTTAATTGTCTTATGCCTTATATTTTCACTAGAAGTAGCATCACAAATTGTTATCCCTGCACTTTCTTGTCCTCTATGTTGCAGTGCGTAAAGTCCATAATATGAAATTGATACTAGATCATCTCTTAAATCATTTGAATAAAGTGCAAATAATCCACCCTCTTCAATTCTTTTTACTACTTTTGTATTATTCATTATCTTTTCTCCCTAATCTTTTAAATATTTCTAAATAAGCTTCTTCAACATTTCCTAGATCTCTTCTAAATCTATCTTTATCTAATTTTTCTCCAGTAAATTTATCCCAAAATCTACAAGTATCAGGAGTAATTTCATCTGCAAGTAATATTTCTCCCTTTGAATTTTTACCAAATTCAATTTTAAAATCAACTAAATTTATTCCTAATTTATCAAATTTTTCTTTTAATAAGTTATTTATTTTATCTGTTATATCATATATTTTTTTTAATTCATCATATGTTACAAGACCTAAAGCTACAGCGTGATGATCATTAATTAAAGGATCTCCATAACTATCATTTTTATAGCAAATCTCAAATATTGTATTAACTGGTTTTGTACCCTCTTTTATTCCTAGTCTTTCAGCCATAGACCCTGCTATTATATTTCTTACTATAACTTCAAGTGGAAAAATATCAACCTTTTGACAAAGTTGCTCTCTTTCATTTATTTTCTTTACAAAATGAGTTTTAATTCCATGATCTTCCAAAAGATTAAAAATTAATGTAGTTATATCATTATTTAATATCCCCTTATTCTTAATACTTCCTTTTTTTACACCATTTCCAGCAGTTGCATCATCTTTATACAGAACTATAACTAAATCTTTGTCATCTGTTAAATAAAGTTGCTTTGCCTTTCCTTCGTATAAAAAGTCTCTTTTTTCCATGTTGCCTCCTTATATATTTTAATTAAATACTTGATATATTTGAATAAATCCTATTAATAGTCCTAATATTGTAAATACAATTCCCAATATTTGAATTATATATTCTCTTCTATTTATCAATTTTTCTTCCTTTTTTTGTATTTGATAAAATATTGCATCTTTTATTATTGTTAAATTTCTTGTTAATTCTTCCATTTGTTTATCTATGTTATAGTGTTCCATTAAATAGTCAATTATTTCTGATGTTTCCCTTATCTCATTTAAAGGATATTTATAGTAAGTTTTCACATAAAATGTTGTTATATCTCTTAATAAATTTTCCACTTTTCTATATTCTAATTCATCATATTTATTATATAGCTTATTCATATCTAACTTTGATATTTCATGTTGAAAATATTTAAGCATTTTAGAATAATATATTACTATAGCAAGAGAAACCAATATTAATTTCACTGTATTTTTTTCTGTATTTTTCTCATAATTTTCAGGAAAAGTTTCTTTTAAATTCTTAAAATTTTTTAAAGTATCTAAAAAATGAGCTTTATTTCTTTCATTCAAATATTTTTTAACAATATTGTAATTTTTATTTAATTCATCATATGTAACTTTAACTATTTTATCATCTGAAAATTTAAAATAATAATTTAAATTTTCATTATCTATTTTATATACATCAAAGCAAATATTTTCATATAAATTAGGTTTTAGAGCTTGTTCTCCACAAATTTTTTTCCTATTTTTTTTATCGTTATATTCTTTTATAACTTTTTTATATTCATCTAAATCTTTTAAAAACAATTGTTCATATGACATATCTAAATTTCTACCTTTACTTCAAATTTTTCCTTAATTTCTTTCCTAAATATTATTAACTTCTCCTTTATTTCTGGATATTTTATAGAAAGAATCTGAACTGCCAACATACCTGCATTATATGAATTATCTATACCAACTGTTGCAACAGGTATACTCTTAGGCATTTGTACTATAGAATAAAGTGCATCAAGACCACTAAGTGAAACATTAATAGGTACTCCTATTACAGGTAATGTAGTTTTTGATGCAATTACACCTGGAAGATGTGCTGCAAGACCTGCTCCTGCAATAATTATCTCACAACCTTTTTCTTCTATTTTTCTTAAAGTTTCTTCTAACAATTCTGGAACTCTATGTGCTGAAAGAATAAAAGCTTCATATTTAATATCAAATTCTTTTAAAACATTTGCTGCACCTTTCATAATATCTAAGTCTGACTTACTTCCAAAAATTATTGATACTTTCATTTTTCCTCCTATTATTTAAAGTATTCTATACCATTTTTAAATATATTCTGATATTTATTTCCATTAACATTTTTAAGTGTATTTTCTCCTGCTCTTTCTGAATGTCCCATTTTACCTAATATTTTACCATCAGGAGAAATTATCCCCTCTATTGCTAGTTCTGAACCATTAGGATTAAATTTAAACTCATTGGTAGCCTTACCATTAAAGTCAACATATTGAGTTGCTATTTGACCATTTTCTATTAATTTTTGTAGTGTTTTATCACTTGCAAAAAATCTACCTTCTCCATGTGAAACTGGTATATCAAATTCATCTCCTACATTAAAACTTGAAAGCCATGGTGATCTATTTGTGGCAATTCTTGTTTTAACCATCTGAGATATATGCCTTCCTATCTTATTATATGTTAAGGTTGGACTATCCTTTGTTATTTCTCCTATATTACCATAAGGAAGAAGTCCTGATTTAACTAGTGCTTGGAATCCATTACATATACCTAAAATTAATCCATCTCTTTGTAAAAATCTTTCTATTTCTTCTTTAATTCTAGGATTTTGTAATACTGTAGCTATAAATTTACCTGAACCATCTGGCTCATCTCCTGCTGAAAACCCACCTGGCAGTACAAATATCTGACTATTTTTAAGTTCTTTACATATATCATTTATAGATGATTCTATATGTAATTTATTTAGATTTTTGAATAAAAGAATATTAGTAATAGCCCCATTTCTTTCAAAAATATTTTTCATATCATATTCACAATTAGTTCCAGGGAAGGCTGTTATTAAAACCCTAGGCTTTGCTACTTTTATACTAGATGTATAAATTATATCCTTAGGCTTAGATAGAGTTATAGTTGGCTTTTCCCCTTCTTTATACTCATAAGGGAATATACTAGATAATTTATCCAACCATGACTTTAATACCTTTTCTAAGTCTATTATTTCATCTTTAAAAGTTATATTAAATTCTTTAATACTCTTTCCTATAAGTGTAAAATCAAGTTCTTCCTTTGATTCAACAATTATACTACCAGGCATATATTTAAAGTAATCTAAATCTAAATTATCTAACTTAACTCCTATCCTGTTACCAAAACACATTTGAGATAAGCTTCCTGAAATTCCTCCCATACCTACAACTTTAGCAGATAAAATCTTACCTTTTTTTATATAATCTAAAACTTTAGAATATTTATTCTTAATATCTTGTAAGTTATAGCTTAAATCATCATTAATCTTATTTTCTACTAAATATATTTTATTTCCTATTTCTTTAATTTCAGTTGATATTACATCTTTAGCATTTACAGTATTTACTGCAAAAGAAATTAATGTTGGAGGAACAGAAATATCTTCAAAAGTTCCACTCATAGAATCTTTTCCACCTATTGCTGCTATTTCAAAATCTAATTGACATCTCATAGCACCAAGTAATGCAAGCATAGGTTTTGACCATCTAACACTATCTTTCCCTAATTTTTCAAAATATTCTTGAAATGATAAATGTATGCCTTTATAATTAACACCAGCAGCCACTAATTTAGCGATTGATTCAAGCACAGCATACATAGAACCATGATATGGTGATTTTTCTGTTAAATAAGGGTTATATCCCCAAGTTATTGCTGATGAAGTATTAGTCTTCTTAGAAATCATAGGTATTTTCATTATTGATACATCTATAGGACTTAACTGATATTTACCACCATAAGGCATAAGTACAGTAGATGCTCCTATACTTGAATCAAACATTTCACTTAAACCCTTAGTTCCTGCAACATTTAACTTTCCTATATTCTCTAACCATTTTTCTTTAAATGTATTAGACGATAATTCTCTGTTTAAAAAATCTTTTACATTAATATCTTCTATTTTTATATCAATTTCTTGAGTAGCACCATTAGTATTTAAGAACTTTCTTGAAATATTAACTATAGCTTCTCCTCTATGTCTTAGTATTAATCTTTCATTATCAGTAATTTGACCAACTACTGTTGCAATTAAATTTTCTTTATCTGCCTCTTCTAAAAACTTTTCTACATCTTCTCTTGCAACTACTACAGCCATTCTTTCCTGTGATTCTGATATCGCAAGTTCTGTACCATTTAATCCCTCATATTTAACTGGAATTAGATCAAGATTTACATCTATACCATCAGCAAGTTCTCCTATGGCTACTGAAACTCCTCCTGCACCAAAATCATTACATTTTTTAATTAATCTTGTAACATTACCATTTCTAAATAGTCTTTGTATTTTTCTTTCTTCAGGGGCATTTCCTTTTTGAACTTCTGCTCCACATAAAAATAGAGATTTATTAGTATGTTCCTTAGATGAGCCTGTTGCTCCTCCACAACCATCTCTTCCTGTTTTTCCACCAAATAAAATTATTTTATCTCCATTTTCTGGAGTTTTTCTTAATACATTTTCAAGTGGAGCAGCTGCAACTACTGCTCCAACCTCCATTCTCTTTGCCTTATATCCTTCATGATATATCTCAGATACTAAAGATGTTGCTATTCCTATCTGATTTCCATAAGATGAATATCCTTGTGCTGCTCCAGTTGTAATCTTCTTTTGAGATAGTTTACCTTTTAAAGTATTTTCTATATTTTCAAGAGGATTTGCAGATCCAGTTACTCTTATTGCTTGATAAACATATGCTCTACCTGAAAGAGGATCTCTTATAGCTCCACCTAAACAAGTTGAAGCTCCACCAAAAGGTTCTATTTCTGTTGGATGATTATGTGTTTCATTCTTAAACATTAATAACCATTTTTCTATGTTTTTTTCTCCATTAAATTTCTCAGTTTCAACATCTATATATACTGAACATGCATTATTTTCTTCACTAATTTCTAAACTGTCTAATTTGTTAATTTTTTTAAAGTATTTAGCTACTACAGTTGCCATATCCATTAAAGTTATATTCTTATTTTTTGAAACTATTTCTTTTATTTCCAAATACTTTTTAAATTCTAAATTTAAAAACTTTCCATATTCACTATCTGGAAATTGAACTTTATTTATTTTTGTTTCAAAAGTAGTATGTCTACAATGATCTGACCAATATGTATCAAATACCTTTATTTCTGTTTCTGTTGGATTTCTTTTTTCTGATTTATAGTAATTTTGAATGTGTAGAATATCTTCATAAGTCATTGATAAACCTAATTTTTTTCTCAAGTTTTCCAATTCTTCTGAATTTAAATTTGTGAAATTATTATATGAAATTACATTTGTATTTATATTTAATTTTTCTTTTTCTAGAATATTTAGATTTTTTTCCCTTGTTTCTATAGGGTTTATTAGATAATTTTTGATTTTTTGAAGTTCATCATTTGACACTTCACCATATATTATGAAAATTTTAGAAGTTGTTATTTCGACATTTGTAGTTGATGTTAAAATATCTATACACTGCATTGCAGAGTTAGCCCTTTGATCAAATTGACCTGGAAGGTACTCAATAGCAAAGTATTTCTCATTACTTAAGTCTAGATTTTCAAAAATATCATCTGTTACTGGTTCAGATAATATCATTTTCTTTATATCTTCTACATTACTAGGACAGTTGAAAATATCGTAGCAATTAAGTATTCTTATGTCATTTAAAGACACTACGCCCAACTCCTCTTGTAGCTGTTTTAATAACCTCCTTTTTTCAAAGTCGCAATGTTTTTTCTTTTCTACAAAAAATCTTAAGTCTGACATATGTCCTCCATAATTTATATTTATATCTCAATTTAGCACAATTTTTAAATATATTCAACACATTTAAAAAGTTTTCTTTTTCACAAATTATAACTAAAAAGGAGTAGCTAATAACTACTCCTTATTTAATTCTTTTAACAAATTCCTCTTTTGTTAATGTGATTTCATAATTAGATAAAGTTAAGATATATTCTCTGTGATTCTCTTCTATTTTATCTATACCATTTTCTATCATATATAGCTTTATTTTTATAGAATAAATAAAATTTTGCATCTCCTTTGGTATTTTACCAAATCTATCCCTAATCTCATCTGTAAGATCTTTTAATTCATTTTCATTTTGAACCTCAGCATACCTTTTATATACAACTAGCCTTTCATCTTTTTCTATATATTCTTGGGGTATATATCCATTATTTAAAAGATTAATTTCAGTATTTTTAAATTCCCTTACTTTTTCACCTTTTAATTTATTTATCTCATTTTTAAGCATTTTAAGATAAAGATCATATCCAAACATATCTATGGCTCCATGTTGTTTTTCTCCAAGTATCTCTCCTGCTCCACGAATATTTAAATCTTCTAAAGAAAGTAGATATCCTCCACCTTCTACTCCCTCTATCTTTTCTAAACTCTTATCCTTTTCCTTACCCTTTTTACTCTTATACTCACTATCAAGTAAATAGCAATATCCTTGTCTTTTACCACGACCTACTCTTCCTCTTAATTGATAAATTTGAGAAAGTCCAAGACTTGAGTAATTTTCTATAATTATACTATTAGCATTAGTAATATCTATACCATTTTCTACTATAGTTGAGGCTATTAATATATCAAATTTCCCCTCATCAAAATCATTTATTTTTCGTTTAATTTCCTTAGGGTTTAATTGACCATGTATATATTCAATATTTACAAAATCTGGCATTAATTTCTTTAAACTTTTTTGTTTTTCTGCCATTCCTTTAACATTGTTTGTGATATAGAAAACCTGTCCATCTCTTGCAAGTTCTTTTAAAATTATTTTCTTCATTTCATCTTCTTGTATTTTTTGTGTAATAATAGGTAATCTATCCATAGGAGAACTTTGTATTAAAGATATATCTCTAATACCTAAAAGGGCTAAATTTAAAGTTCTAGGTATAGGTGTTGCACTTAAAGTAAGCAAATGAATATCTTCTTTTCTTTTTTTTATTTTTTCCTTTGCTGTAACTCCAAATTTTTGCTCCTCATCTATTATTAATAATCCTAGATTTTTAAATCTTACATCTTCTCCAAGTAATCTATGTGTTCCTATTACTAAGTCAATTTTACCATTTTTTAATCCATCTAAAACACTATCAGTATTTTTCCCAGTAAGTCTTGAAAGATTAGCTACATTAATACCAAAATCTTCAAATCTTTTATGACATCTTTCAAAATGTTGATTAGCAAGTACAGTTGTAGGAGCAAGTATAGCACATTGATATCCATTTTCAATGGCTTTAAAAGCTGCCCTCATAGCAACTTCTGTTTTACCATAACCTACATCTCCTACTAGCAATCTATCCATTAATCTTCCACTTTCTAAATCCTGTTTAATATCATCTACTGCTTTTTGTTGATCAAATGTTAGATTAAAAGGAAATTTTTCTTCAAATTCTTCCTGCCATAATGTATCTTTAATAAAGGGATTTTTAATAACAAGCTTTCTTTTAGCCTGTATATTAACTAACTCTTGTGCAAATTTTTCAACATCTTCTCTTATTCTCTTCTCACGTCTTCTATATCCTTTAGTACCTAAAGAATAAAGTTTTGGTGCTGTTCCTGCTGATACATACTTACTAATCCTATCTAATTTTTCAACAGGAATATATAGCTTATCATTATCAGCATATTGTATATATAGGTAATCTCTATCATTAATATTTACACTACCTTTATATATCCCTATACCAAATTCTACATGTATTACATAATCTCCTTCTAATATTTGATTTACATTATTATACTTAATTCCCTTTTTCTCTATTCTTTCTCTTTTATCCTTAATTTCATCTTGATAATTTCTATCCTTACTTCTACTTACCTCAAGTAAATTACCTTTTTCTATCAATTTATCAAATCTTTTCTTTAAGGTTTTTTCATTATCTTTATCAAGCATTAACATTTGTTCTAACTTAATTTCAAGAAATTCCTTATTTTCTAAAAATATTTCTATATTACCTTTAGTAAATACTTCTATCATATCAACAATTTCTCTTTCTATACCACTTAATACATTACCAAATATTTTTATTTCTTCAATATTTTCTATAGATCTTTGATCATAGGTAGAGAAGATCTTAATATTTTCAAGTATATTATCAAAAAAATCAAGTCTTATAGGGTTATCTAAATTAGATGGATATATATCAATAATATCCCCCCTAATTGAAAACTCTCCCTTATTAAGAACGGTATATTCTTTCTTATACCTATTTTCAATTAAATATTTTAATATTTCATCTCTTGAATATTCTTCATCAACCTTAAATTCCTTTGATTTAAATTCATCAAAAAATATCTTTAACGCTAAATTAATATCAAGGAATAATATACCTTTAGTATTTTTATTTAAAAATTCTAATATTTCAATATTAACACCTATTAAATCAAGGTTTGAGTATGAACTTAAATTTACATATTTACTCTCATAATCACTTTTTTCTTGTTTTAAAATGTTATAGTAATATTCTAAATTATTTGATGCTGAACTTATGAAAACCATTTTAAAAATATTCATACTTGTAAGTTTAGTAACAACTTCTTCTTTAAGTAAGGTAATATTTTTTTTAATCATTATTTTCTCCTAGTGCAGGTATATTAATATTTATTTTTTTGTAATAACGAAATAGTTTTTTTCTTAATTCATCTGCTGCTAAAAACTGTATTTCTGTATCCATAGTTCCCACTTTATATATAGCATAGTCCATAAATAACAGGTTTATCATATTAATATCTGCTTTTTCTTTTTTATCATCAAGGTATTTAAATATCTTATCCACCTTTTCTTCTACTATTTTTCTTCTGGCATCTACATATATTTTAGAATTATTTAATATATATGGATTTTTTATTAGATTATAGTAAGCTTCTTTCCTAATATATTCTAATTCTTCTTGTATACATAATAAGCATTTATCTCCTACTAGACTAGTTCTATCCATATTACAAATAGGGCAAGTAGTTTTAACTTCAGCTCCTTTTTTAAAATATATTTCAGCTATATCATATAGATGATTTTTTACTTCTTCACTTGATGATATTTTGGAAATATCTCCAAGTATTTTATTTTTTTCTTCTTCAGTAATTTCAATGTATTCTAAATTATCATTAAATTCTGTATTTTCTTTCATCATCTGTCTTTTCATATTTCTAGTATTAACAATATTTTTTTTATCATCTAATATTCTAATATCAATTATTTCCCCATATTTTCTGGCTTCTAATAATATATTATACTTAATTTGATTAATAAAGATTTTAACATTAGGATCATTTACATATATATTTATATACCCATCTTTAATAGAACATATACTACAATTACTAATTAATGCATCATCAACAAATTTATCATAATTAAAACCAAAAAATTTTTTTAATTCTAGTACAATATTACTAACCTTTCTCATTAATTATCCCCCCATCAACATCAAATTTTTTACCCACTATCTTTAAATCTTCTGTTGAAGTTAAAAAACATTGTATTTCTTTTTCTAAGAAGTAGTGTATAATTTGATTTTTTCTAAAATTATCAAAAAATGAAGTAATATCATCCATTAAGAATATAGGTTTTTTATTTTCCTTTTTTTCTATTAATTCAATTTCAGATATTTTTAGTATAAATACTATAGATTTTTTTTCGCCCTGAGAAGAGTAATGTCTTGCATTCTTACCATTTAATTCAAAAATATATTCATCTTTATGTACACCATAATTAGAATATCCCATTTGCACGTCATATAGTTCTTTACTTTTTAATAGTTTTTCTATAATTTTTTTAGTTTCTTCTATATCTGAAACATCTTCTAACCTTAAAAAGTTTTCATAAATTAATTTAAAGTCATGTTCACTATTAAATAGCTTTTTATAGTTAACATCTAGGTATTTATTTAATTCATCTACGTATTCTTTTCTAATTTTAAGTATTCTTGCACATATATCTATATACTTTTCATTATATATTAAATAAAGTTCTTCTTTATGATTTTTTTCTTTAAGCATCTTATTTCTTACTTTAAGTATTTTTTCATAATCTACTATCAAATGAAGGTATTCTTTATTAATTTGAGAAATTTCATAATTGAAAAACCCCCTCCTAATAGAAGGGTTACCCATTACTAATTCTACATCTTCTGGTATAAATGAAACTGCTAAAATATCTCCAATATATTCCACGTATTTTATTTTTTCACCATTTTTAAAGTATTTTTTTTCATTTTTAAAAAGATTAATAGAATAATTTGATGTATTATCTAATTTAACAAAAATTTTAGCATCACTACTGCTATATTTTATCATTTCATTATTCTTTTTAGTCCTAAAGCTTCTACCTGTTGCTCCAAAATATATAGCTTCCATAAAAGATGTTTTTCCCTGTGCATTTTCACCATAAATTAGGTTAAATCCACTAGATAATTTTATCCTCTTATCAATTAAATTTCTAAATCCTGAAAAAAATATTTCTTTTATCATTTAATTTCTACTCTTTCTCCTTCAAATTCAACTATCATACCTCTATATATTTTTCTACCTCTTCTAAGCTCAACCTCATTATCTACTAATACACGCCCAGCAAGTATCATCTCTTTTGCACTACCCCCATTTTCAACTAAATTTGCATACTTAAGTAGTTGATCTAACTTAATATATTCTGTATTTATCTTTATTTCCATTACTTTCCCCTTTTTAAAAAGAATGCAGGTTTCCCTGCATTACTCTATTTAATGTTTTTCTTATCTAAAATTGCCTTTATCCACCCTTTAAATAAAGAATGCGGTTTATTTGGTCTACTCATAAATTCTGGATGGAATTGAGCAGCTACAAAGAATGGATGATTTTCTATTTCAATTATTTCTACATAATTTCCATCAGGTGATTTTCCTACTATCTTGAAACCATGTTTTTCAAATTCTTCTATATATCTTTGATTAAACTCATATCTATGTCTATGTCTTTCTAATACTTCAGATTGTCCATATAGGGCATATACTTTACTATTAGGATCTAATTTACAAGGATATGCTCCAAGTCTCATAGTTCCACCTAAGTTTTCAACATCTCCTTGTTCTTCAATTAAACTAATAACAGGATTTGAAGTATTTTCATCAAATTCTGTAGAATTTGCATCTTTCATTCCCAATACATTTCTTGCAAACTCTATAGTTGCCATTTGCATACCTAAACAAATACCAAAAAAAGGTATCTTATTTTCTCTTGCAAATCTTACAGTATTAATTTTACCTTCAATTCCACGTCCACCAAATCCTCCTGGAACTAAAATACCGTCATATTCTTTTAATTCTGTTAAATCAAACTCTTCTGCTTTTAAATAATCTATTTTAACTTTAGTGTCATAATGGAATCCTGCATGTTCTATAGATTCATTTATACTAATATATGCATCCTTTAATTCAACATATTTACCTACTACTGCTACTTTAATTTCATGTTTAGGATTCATGAATTTATTTACCATTTTTTTCCATTTTTCAAGATTAGGTTTAATATTTTCTAAATTTAATTTTTTACATACTTCATCTGCAAGACCTAATTCTTCCATATGTATAGGAATTTCATATAGGTTATTAGCATCTAAAGCTTCAATTACTGAGCTTTCATCTACATCACAGAATAAAGAAACTTTAGATTTAATATTTTTATCTACTGGGTGTTCACTTCTAAGGATTATAATGTCGGGATTAACTCCAAGACCTTGCAACATCTTAACGCTTTGTTGTGTAGGTTTAGTTTTTAATTCTCCTGCAGCCTTTAAATATGGAAGTAATGTTACATGTATATATGTTACATTTTCTCTTCCAACATCTTTTTTAAATTGTCTTATAGCCTCTATAAATGGATTTGATTCTATATCTCCTATAGTTCCACCAATTTCAGTTATTACTATATCTGAATTAGATGCTTTACCAGCCTGCATAATTTTTTTCTTGATCTCATTAGTAACATGTGGTATTACTTGAACTGTTCCTCCAAGATAGTCGCCTTTTCTTTCTTTATTAATTATTGTCGACATTATTTTACCACTAGTTACATTATTATACTTAGTAAGTTCTTCATTTATAAATCTTTCATAATGCCCTAAATCTAAATCTGTTTCAGCTCCGTCTGCTGTAACAAAAACTTCACCATGTTGATACGGACTCATAGTACCAGGATCTACATTTAAATAAGGATCAAATTTTTGAATAGTTACCTTATATCCTCTTTCTTTTAATAATCTCCCTAAAGATGCGGCAGTAATTCCTTTTCCTAGAGAAGAAACTACCCCTCCTGTAACAAATATATACTTAATCATTTTAATCCCTTCCAGAAGATTTCTCTTGTATTATTGTATTTTTAGTACTACTACTTGGGACTTGTAGTAATTTTAATCTTTTATCACTTTCTTCTTCAGCTACGATACTATATATATTATCAAAATCATCTTTTTCTATAGGACTATCAGCAAATATTACTAAATTATTTACATTTTTAGAAGAGTAAATTTTAACATCAGCAATATCAAATACATATTTTGAAAAAAACTTGAGATAAAGGGTTTCATTAAATATTCTTAATTGATTTGTACTTTTCTCACTTTTATCACTAAAATCTATATTCATTACCTCTTTATATTTTTTAATTAACTCTTTTTTTATTTTTTTCAATTCCGCTAATCCCTCTTCTTTATCTATCATAGAAAAAGAATTAAAAGATAATAGTAACATAATAGCTATAACTATCTTTTTCATAAAAATCCCTTATTTTTTCTCTTTTGTTAATTTCACATCAGTATATAGCTTAAATGTAATTTCTGTTGGTTTTTGATAAAGATTGTTTAATATTTCTACAACAGCCTTGTCTAAATAATATGCATCTTTTGAATTTATTGTTTTATCAACATAATATTTAAATTCTGCCTTATTTCCATTTAATTCTTTAATAACAAAATTAGATTCATAACCTATTTGTGCAAAAATGTGTTTTAATCCTAAAATATATAGGTTCTTTTTATTTTCAAATTTAGTCTCATCATATTTAGAATTTTTACTTTTTTCATTTTTAATTAAATCTGCTACATGATTATTAAAATCAGCATATATTAAATCTAATGTTCCTTTTTCTGCTATTTTTGTAAGTTCTGCTTGAATAATTGATTGCTCTACCTCAGCTAATTTATACTTTGCTTCCACACTAAATGTAATTGCAGATAATACTATAGCTAGTGCCAATAATGTTTTTTTCATTTTAATTCTCCTTATTTTTGTTCATAATCAAAGATGCAGCTCCTTTTACTCCAGCTGAATCTAATAAATTGCTTTTAACTATAGGTATATTAATACTCATATTTAAAGCATATTTAGGTAAATGTTTTTTTATTCCTGATATAATTAGATCTGAAGATTTAGCAAGCCCTCCTGCAATAACTATTATTTCAGGATTAACTAAATTAATTAATACTCCTATACCATAGGCTAACTTATTACAAAAATTATCAACTATAATCTCAGCAACTTCATCTCCTCTTCTTGCATTATCGAAAATATGAAATGCTTCAAGTTTTTCAAAGTTATCTTTAAAAGTTTCATAAAGCAAGCCTTTTTGTTCTTGTTTTAATATCTTAATTCCTTGTCTTACTATACCTCTAGCTGATGTAAATAATTCTAAACACCCTGTTAATCCACAACCACATTTATCTCCATTTAAATCAACTGAAATATGACCTATTTCTCCAGCAGCTCCATCATTTCCTGATATTAATTGCCCATTTATTATCATACCTGCTGCTATACCTGTTCCTATAGGTAAAATTATACTATTTTTATAACCCTTACTTGCACCAAATAGATTTTCTCCTAATGCTATTGCTCTTACGTCATTTTCTACTATTACTCTCTTACCTGAAATTCTTTCAAATAACTCCTTAGCATTAAAATCATTACCCCATGAAAAATTAGCTGCTATTTTAACTATAGCCCTATCTACTACAGGTCCAGGTATTCCCAATCCTATTCCTTCAAGTTTTGATATATCTGCTGATATTTTTGTAAATAATTCTTGTATCTTATCCCAAATTCTAGTAAATGTATCTTCAGGTCCTCTTTTTGACTCAGTTTTAACACTTTCTTCTATAAGTATATTATATCCTAAATCTAATATCCCTATTTTAACATTAGTGCCACCTAAATCTACTCCAACAAAGTATTTCATATTATCACCTATATTAATTTTTTTAGATCTTCTAAAATTTTTGGTGCTTTAGGTCCCATTACTACTTGTACATTATTTTCATCAATAACTATTACATCTAATGCCCCTAATCCTTTTAAAGCTTTATTATTAACCTTGTCTAAATTTTTAACCCCTACTCTAAGTCTTGTAAAACAGCTTTCTAATGAATCTATATTTTCTTTTTTTCCTAATGCTTCTATAATTTTAGATTCTTCATCTAAATTTTGAGCTTCATTGTTGTTTATAATCTCAAGTATCTTAGGGGCTTTAGGTCCCATTACTACCTGTAAATTATTTTCATCTACAATTACTACATCAATTGCTCCAGATTCTTTTAATACTTCCATATTAACTTTATCTAAATTTTTAACTCCCACCCTAAGTCTTGTAAAACAACTTTCTAATGAATCTATGTTTTCTTTTTTTCCTAATCCTTTCAAAATGATTTTTGCCATCTCTAAATCTGTCATTCTACCAAACATAATATCCTCCTTAATATATATGTAAAAGCCTTATTCCAACTATTTAGAAACAAGGCTTTTAACTATTATTATTTAACTTCTACTCCTCTTTTATATGCATCTTGTGATCCAAATACATCAACTATTTTAGATTTGTAATATTCTTTCATATATTCTTTTGCTTTTCCAGTATATTTTCTAGGGTCAAATTCTCCTGGGTTGTTTGTAAGAACTTCTCTTACTCCTGCAGTAAATGCTAATCTTCCATCTGTATCTACATTTATTTTAGCTACTGCTGATTTAGAAGATAACAATAATTGTTCATCAGGTATACCTATAGCATCTTTCATAGTTCCACCATATTGAATTATTTTATCAACAAATTGTTTAGGTACTGAAGATGAACCATGTAATACTATAGGGAATCCAGGTATTCTTTCTTCAATTTCTTTAAGTATGTCTAAACGAATTTTAGGGTCATCTCCTGGTTTGAATTTATGAGCTCCATGAGAAGTTCCTATAGCTATTGCTAATGAATCTACTCCTGTTCTATTAACAAATTCTTCAACTTCATCTGGTTGAGTATAAATAGTATGTTCAGCAACTACATCATCTTCAACTCCAGCAAGTACTCCAAGTTCCGCTTCTACAGTTACGTTATGTTGATGAGCAAAGTCTGCAACTGATTTAGATAATTCAATATTTTCATCAAATGAATAATGAGATGCATCTATCATTACTGATGAGAACCCGTATTCTATACAATCTTTACAAGCCTCAAAGCTTGGTCCATGATCTAAGTGTAATGCTATTGGTATATCTGATCCTGAAGCTTTAACATATGCTGTAGCTGCTTTAGCTAAGAATGGTAACATTTCTTTTCCTATGTATTTTCTAGCTCCTGTAGATACTTGTAAGATTACAGGTGATCCCATTTCAACGCAAGCTTCTACAATAGCTTGTAATTGTTCTAAATTATTAAAATTAAATGCTGGCACTGAATACCCTTCTTTATTTGCTTTTTCAAACATTTCTTTAGTATTTACTAAACCTAAGTCTTTGTAATTATACTTCATTTTTACTCCTCCTAGAACTTTATTTTTTCATACATTTAAATTCTATCAAATTTAATATAAAAAATCAATAATTAATGTATATACTATTACACAAATATCAAATGAAATAACTTTACAGTATATAATCTTGTTTTAATTTCATATACAACTGTACTTTTATTGTTATCCTATCTGACTTTTAATATATAAAAAGCACCTACTTTTAAGTAGATGCTTTCTTTAATTTTTTACATAAAAAGTTGCTTTTCCTTTACCATGTCTTTTAATATAGCCTTCTTCTATTAAATTCTTAAGCATATTTTCAATTGTAGACTTACCTACTTTAGGAACTAATTCCATTATATCGTTTTTGGTAAATTTACCTAACTTACTATTAACTGCATTTCTTACAAGATAAATTGTAGGGATTTTTTCATCTACATAATCAGTTCTTTCTTCAAAATCAATATACGCTGCTAATATAGTTCTAAGTATATATTTTATAAACGACAATTTATCCTCTTCACTTTCATGCCAACCTATACCACTTTTTTCTAGTGCTAAGTAATAACTTTCTTTATTTTTTTCTATCTTACTTTCTAAACTTATATATTTCCCAACAACATATCCTTGTCTATAAAGTAAAAGAGTGGTTAGCAAACGGCTCATTCTTCCATTTCCATCATTAAAAGGATGGATACAAAGAAAATCATGTATAAAAATTGGAATTAAAAGTAGTGAATCTACTTCCTACGCCTTGTTGATTTTCTGTTGGATCTTTTTCATAATTCTCTGAATAAGATATATTACTTAAAAAGCTTCCTGTTATTAAAATAGCCCTTATTAGCCTTACATTCCCTCTTAACCATTTTTTTAATTTACCTTTTTCTTTTAATTCTTTTACTCATTTTTAATTAATTGTTATCCGTAAAAGTATACCTCTACCCAACGATATTTTGTTAAGAGTTCGTGTAAAAAATTATTTTTGTTTTAAAATAAAAAGAGTTTCTGATTTTAGAAACTCTTTATTAAAATATTTCACCTGCTACTATTTTTTTATCTTCATTATAGTTTGATATGACCTCTATAGCTTTAACTACTGCATTTAATATATCTTCAATAGGCATAGAAAATGATGTGTTTCCTTTTACCTGTTCACTCATATATGGTAAATGTATAAATCCTGCCTTGATTCCAAGATTTTCTTTTTCTATAATATATCTAATTCCATATAGTACATGATTACATACAAAAGTTCCTGCAGTATTAGAAATTTTTACTGGATAGCCTTTGCTTTCTAATTTTTCATATATTCTTTTAATTGGTAAAGTTGAAAAATATGCATTTTCTCCATCATCAAAAATCTTCTCATCCACAGGTTGATTCCCCTCATTATCTTTTATCCTATAATCATCAACATTAATACCTATTCTTTCTATAGATACATTCTTTATTCCTCCTGCTTGTCCCAAAGCTAATATATATTTAGGGTTTTCTTTTCTTATTTCATCTTTAATTTTATCTAAACTTTTATTTCTTACTACAGGTAATAAAAGTTTAACTATTTTTAAATTTCCTATTTTTTCTGGAAGAAAGTTTAAAACCTTTTCTGAAACATTTAAATCATCTCCTCCAAATGGTTCAAATGCTGTTATTAAAATTTTATCCATAACTAACTCTCAAGATAGTTAATAATATTATCTACTGCATTACCTGGGTTAATTTTAGAAATATTATCTCTCATATATTTAAGTTTATCACTACTATTTACAAGTCTTATAGCTTCTTCTATAGCATTTTCAACTTCTTCATTTCCATATATTTTAGCAGAATTAATAACTTCTAATATTTCTGCATTTTCTTTTTGTCCAACAAAATTATACGGCACAAGTATGGAAGGTTTTTCAAGTTCTATTAATTCAGATATAGTTGATGCTCCAGCACGACATAAAAGTATATCTGAGGCTGCCATAACATTGTACACTTCTTCAAAATATGGGACTACTATAGTATTTTCATTTTCTTTTATCCTATTTATAGTATCCTTATATAGCTCCTTACCAGTAGCCCAATAAAATATAACCTGAGAATTTTTAATATATTCAAATTTCTTAACTATAGCATCATTAATATTTTTAGCTCCTAATGATCCTCCCATTACAGCTATTACTTTAGCATTTTTATCTATACCCATTTTTTCTCTAGCTTCTTCTTTAGAGATATTATAGAACTCTGGTCTAATGGGATTGCCCGTTACAACAAATTTTTCTTTATGAACATTTTTAATGTTTTTTAGTGTTTCTTCAAATGCTATAAATACTGTTTTAGCATAAGGATAAAGCCATTTATTTGCCTGTCCCATAGTTACATTTTGTTCTTGTAAAAATATATCAAGTTTTAATGTTTTAGCTGCAAGTAAGGCTGGAAGTGAGATATAGTTTCCAAAACCTATTACATAATCAATTTTTTCTTTTTTTAATATTTTTCTTGCATCATAAATACCTTTAAATAACTTAATTATTCCGATTATACTTCTAATAGGAAGTATATCAAGTCCATAAAACTTATATCCTCTTTCTGGAACTATATCTTTTTCCATTCTATGACATGTTCCCATAAATACTAATTCATGTCCTTTATTTTCAAGTTTTTCTGCAAGTGATAATGCTGGATAAATATGCCCTCCAGTACCACCTGTGGTAATTAAGATTTTACTCATATATAACACCTTCTTCTAGTTTATCATTCATATTTAAAATTATACCTATAACCAAACCAAGTCCTATACCCACACTAACCATTGATGATCCCCCAGCACTTAAAAATGGCAATGTTACTCCTGTTGATGGAAGTATATTAACATTTATGCCTATATGAAGAATAAACTGATTGGATATCATAAATCCTACTCCATAAATTATCATTTTTTCATATATAGAATTAGCAAATTTTGCACTATAAAATATGAAATAAATTAATAATATAAAAAGTAATATTAAAACTATAGCCCCTATAAATCCCCATTCATCAACAAACCCTGCAAAAATATAGTCTGTTTGTACTTCTGGAAGATAAAAATTCCTTGAAATACCATTTCCATAACCTGAACCAAATATTCCACCATTACTTATAGACTTCATAGAAAGCAGAGCATGTTCATTTTCAAGATTTAACCTTGATATTCTATACCCCTTTGAAAAAATAGACCCTAATCCTGCAAGAACAAGGCATACTACTGTAAATATTACTTTTTTATATGAAATTACCTCACTTACCCAATACATACAAAGGAATAATAGTATAAATTGTACAGTAGATGAAAAAGATCTAGAAATTAGTATTAATCCTGCACAAAAAAGAGTATAAATTCCTGTGTACATATATATATTTAATCTTTCTCTTTTAATATAGTAAGCTCTTTCTATCATATATGCTAAAACTAATACTAATCCAACCTTGGAAAATTCTGAAAACTGTATAGTGAGATTCCCTATCTTTATCCATCTTTTAGCTCCATTTATAGCCTTACCTGCATACAAGGTATACACTAATCCAGCTACAATAAAAATCATAATAAATACTGTTTTTTTATTTAAATAATTAAAATTAACAAATAGGATTATAAACAACATAAAAGAAAAAGTTACCGCTAAATATATCAAATGTTTACTAATTATTGACACATGACTTAAACCTAAAGTGTTTTTTAAACTTTCAGGTGATGTTAAACTAAGTAAATTAAATACTCCTATGATATTTAATATTAAAATTAGTATAATTATTGTAGTAATTAACTTTTTTTTACTATCTGTCTTAAAAAAATTATACATTTTTTTCTCCTAAAATTTCTATAACTTTACTCTTAAAATATTTACCTCTTTCTTCAAAATTCTTAAACTGATCAAAACTTGAAGTAGCTGGAGAATAAAGTATGGTATTATTTTCTTCAAAGTCTACATTATCTTTAATATGTTTTATACACTCATCAACTGTTTCAAAAATGATATATTTTCTATATCCAACTTTTTTTAATTCATTTTCTATTAAATATCTATTTTCTCCATATATGTATGTAAATTTAATTTTTTTTCCTATTGCTTTACCTAATTCATATAAAGGAACTTTCTTATCTTCTCCACCACATATTAATATCACATCATTTTCATATGAATATATAGCTTTACTAGTTGAGGCTACATTAGTTCCCTTTGAATCATTAATAAATACTGTATTTAATTTACTAAAAAAATCTTCCATTCTATGTTCTATACTTTTTACTTCCTTTAAGAAATTTCTAATTACCTTATTAGGCACACCACAAATTTTAGCTGTAGCAATTAGAAATAGCATGTTTTCTAAATTATGTTCTCCTTTTAATGCAATATCTTTAACTGCAATTAATTTATCTGCACTTTGACTTAAACTAAATTTAGAATTATACATTTCACTTAAATCTTTCATAACATATATTTGATCATTTTTAACAAATATACTACCCTTATTATTAATACTAATATATACCCTTTTAGGATTTCTATAATTTTCTAATTCCTTAGCTTTTTTGTATAGATTTAAAAAAGTAACATCATCTACATTAACTATCATTCTATCTTTTTTATCTTGATTTGAAAAAATATTAAATTTAGTCATATAATAATCTTCAACATCTTTATATCTTCCTAAATGATCTGGTGTTAAATTTATTATTCCTGATATATATGGTTTTATTTTAGGATTATTTTCAAGTTGATAACTACTTAATTCAAGTACTATATAGTCAAGTTCCTTCCCCTCTTTTACTATCTCTGCAAAAGATCTTCCAACATTACCCCCTAATTCCACGTTAAAACCTGCTTTTTTAAGCATTTCATATGTTTTAGTACAAGTGGTTGTCTTACCATTAGTTCCTGTAAATGCAATAATTTGTATATCTTTATTCATATACTCATATGCTATATCTATTTCAGAATATATGGGTATATTTTTATCCATAGCCTTTTTAATAAAACTATTTTCAAAAGATATTCCTGGTGATTTAACTATATATTCTATTTCCTTACTTTCAATAATTTCTAATGCCTTGTCAGTAGTTATTTCACCAACTTTATCATCAACTAATATTACCTCTTTACCCTTTGATTCTAATAAATCTTTAGCTCCTATTCCACTAATACCTGCACCAAATACTATAATCATTTTTATCTCCTATCTTAACTTAAGTATCATTAATGCTAGTAGTCCAGCAATAATTGTAATAATTAAAAATCTAACAGTTACTTTTGTTTCTGGCATACCTAATTTCTCAAAATGATGATGTATAGGTGCCATTTTAAATACTCTTTTCTTAAATTTTCTAAATGATATTACTTGTATTATTACAGATAAAGCTTCGATAAAGAAAATTATACCCATAACAGGTAAAAGTAATTCCTGTTTTAATAATATGAATATAGTCCCTAATAATCCACCTATAGTAAGAGAACCTACATCTCCCATAAACATCTGTGCAGGATAAAAGTTAAACCATAAAAATCCTAAACAACCTCCAACTATAGATGATAAAAATACAGCTATTTCCCCTGCTCCCATTACATAATAAATATTAATATATTCTGACCAGTTATAGTGTCCTACTGCATAAGCTATTAACATTAATATAGATGATACTGTAACTATTTGGCTACTAACTAAACCATCTAAACCATCTGTTAAATTAACAGCATTAGATGTTCCTACTATTATGAAGAACATGAAAATGAAAAATGCTATAGGTCCAATATATATGTATGATTTTTTTAATACAGGATTAATTATTGAAAAATCTATAGTTTTATTAACTAAACCTAATTGATATATGAAAATGAAGACTATTAAAGTCATTATAGTTTGAAATAAAAGTTTTTTCTTTCCAGAAAGACCTTTTTTACTTTTAGTAAGTTTTAAATAATCATCATAAAATCCTATAGTAGAAAATACTATAGTCATGAAAAATAGGAAAATCGTAAATTTATTAGTAAAATTTCCTGCAATAAATGTTGAAAACAAAATAGAAGCTATGATTAAAAGACCGCCCATAGTAGGTGTTCCTTGTTTAAGATAATGACTCTCAGGTCCATATTCTCTTATAGTGTCTCCAAATTTCTTATATTTCAACCATCTAATAAATGAATTTCCAAATATTATCATAAAACACAATGAAACACCAAATGCAACTCCCATTCTTATTGATATATATTTAAATATTCTTAAATATGTGTATTGGTCTATAAATAGACTTTGAATATAGTATAGCATTAATTATTTCCCTCCATTATATCTTCCATTTTCATGGATCTTGATCCCTTTAATAATACAACTTTTTCTTTATTAGTATCTATATTATTTATAGTTATTTTTATTTCTTCCTTGTTATCAAAATGCTTAAATTTAAAATAGATGTTATCTAAATTACATAATTTTTCATAAAGATATTTCATGCAAATTCCATAAAGATATATTTCATCAAAATTTATTTCTTTTAATACATAACTTAAATCCTCATGATATTTTTTTTCATCTTTTCCAAGCTCTAGCATATCTCCTAATACAATTATTTTAAATTTATCATTATATATCTTAGAAAATGTTTCAAGAGATGCTTTCATAGATATAGGTGAAGCATTGTAAGCATCATTAATATATATGTATTTTCCATTTACTATTTGAAATCTTCCTTCTGTTAATTCAATATTTTCATAACATAAATCTGTATATCCCATATATTTAAGCAAACTATCAACCATTGATACATTTAATAAATTATGTTCTCCTAAAAGATTAGTTTTAATATCCTTAATCTCAACTTTTATAACATCATCTAATTTAGAAAGAAATTTATCTTTTCCGTTAACTACAACCTTTTTTGATGTATGAGGTATAATTTCTATTTTAGCTTTAAAAACATTTTCCATAGTTTTTAGATATTCTAAATGAGATTGCCCTATATTAGTTATTATTGAATAATCTGGTTTAGATATATTACCAAGTAAATCAATTTCACCTAAATTTGACATTCCCATCTCAAGTAATAGTATTTCATCACTATCTTTTGCTGAAAGTATAGTAAATGGTAAGCCTATATGATTATTATAGTTCCCCTGTGTCTTACATGCCCTTACACCCTTATTCTTTAAAACAGAATATAATATGTCCTTAACAGTTGTTTTACCATTTGAACCAGTGATACCAATAACTGTAAATTTATTGTTTTTTCTATAACTTTTTGCAAATTCTTGCATAAACTTAACGCTATTTTCTACATAATATCCATTACTTATTTTAAGTTCTTTTTTATCATAAATTACAAAAGCTCCCATATTTTCAGCTTCTTTTGCATAATCATTCCCTTTATTAATAGCAAAAAAAACACTATTTGGGCTTGATTCTTTAGAATTTATAACAACTCTAAAATCTTCTTTTAAAGAAGGAATTTTCTTTCCTAAAAGTCCTTCTAATATATTTAATTTACTCATATTTAATCAAGGAATTTCCCTTTCTCGTGTTGTATTTTAATTATATCAAAAAAAAATAATAAAAACTACTCTAATTCACTCCACAATAATATTAATTCATCTTCCCTAGCTTTCATATCTTCTATTTCTTTTTGCACATTAATCATTTTCTCTAAATCATTAACACGCCCTGCTCTAGTCATCTCATCATCTAAAACTTTAAGTTTTTTAGAAATTTCTTCCAACTCCTTTTCTATCTTTTCTATATCTTTTTTCCTTTTAATTTCTACCTTTTGTTTAGCCTTCCTTTCTTCATAACTAAGCTTTTCTTCTGTTTTATCTATAACTTCTTTCTTGCTTTTAATATTTTCCTTATACTTACCATAATTCCCTTTAAATTCTTCTAAACCATTCTCAGATAAGAAATATATCTTATTACATACTGAATCTAAAAAATGTCTATTATGAGAAATTAAAAGCATAGTTCCTGTATAATCTATAAGAGCGTTTTCTAAAACTTCTATAGAATATATGTCTAAATGGTTAGTTGGTTCATCAAGTATTAATAAATTAGCCTTTTCTTCTATTAATTTAAGTAAGGAAACTCTAACTTTTTCTCCTCCTGATAATGATGATATCTGTTTTAACACATCATCACTTGTAAATAGAAAAGAAGCTGCCTTACTTCTTAAATATTCTTCTGTATATAAAAGAGAACTATTAATTTCTTGTAAAATATTATTATTTGAATAAAGATTTTGATGATCTTGATCATAATATCCAACATGAACCCTTTCTCCTATTTTAAAATCTCCACTATCTTGCTTTAATTTCCCTATTAATATTTTTAAAAGGGTTGATTTTCCTATTCCATTCTTTCCTATTATTCCTACCTTATCTCCTTTGTATAGATCAAAGCTTACATTATTTAAAACTTTCTTATTATCAAAACTTTTAGATACATTAACAACATTTAATACCCTATCTGCTGATTCAGATCTCATCTCAAATTTTAACTTCATTCTTCCTGGATTAAATAAGGGATTATCCATTCTTTCCATTCTATCTAATATAGTTTGTCTTCCCCTTGCTTGTTTTGCCTTTATCCCCGCCTTATATCTACTTACATATTCTTCTATTTTTCTTATCTTTTCACTTTCTTTTTCAAATCTTTTAATTTCACCTTTAATATATAATTCTTTTTGTATAACAAAATCTGAAAAATTCCCATTATATTCATAAATTTTCTTATTTTCTATTTCCATTATCTTATTACACACTTCATCTAAGAATATTCTATCATGTGATATTAATATGAATGCTTTAGTATATTTTTTTAAGTACTCTTCCAACCATTCTATAGAAACTATATCCAAATGGTTAGTAGGCTCATCAAGTATTAATAAATCTGGCTCTTGAAGTAATAACTTAGCAAGTGTAACTCTAGTTTTTTCACCACCTGAAAGTGATGATATATGAGAGCCTTTAAAATGATTTAATTCAAGCCCTTGCATAACTTGTTTAATCTTAAATTCTATTTCATATCCACCAGTTATCTCATATTCATGTTGTAATTTTTCATAATCTTTTAATAATTTATCTATATTCTCAGATACTGCCATTAAAGTATTAAGCTTATTAATTTCATAAAGTAATTCTTTTTGTCTAGAATATACCTCAAGTAATTCCTCATAAACTGTATTTTTTTCAGAAGCAAATGAATGGTTTTGAGAAAGATAACCTACTTTAATATTAGGATTAAGAAAAACATTACCTTTTTCATTAACATTTCCTTCCATACCATCATGATTTTCTTTACCTAAAAGTATCTTAATAAGTGATGATTTCCCAACACCATTTAATCCTATTAATCCAATTTTGTCCATATAATTAACATTAAAATTAATGCCTTTTAATATGTATTCCCCGTTATATTGCTTCCATACATTATTAAATTGTACTAAATTCATTCTTTCCCCTTACATGAAAAATAGTTCCATGAGATTTCATTGAACTATTTTATTTTTTATTCTATTTTGGTTTATAAAATGATCAATATCTGATCCTCTAAAAGCATTTCTATCAGTAAATCCTGATATACCCTTAACTCTTCCTCTATTAGAATATTGCCAAAAATCCCATCTTTTTTGACTTGGATACCACTTAATATTCCTAATCCATATAGGGTTATCTAAAAACTCATTTTCTATATACGCCTTATATGTATGTCTTGTAGCATATATGATAACCTTTTTCCTATAATGCTTTTCTAGTCTATCTATTAAATCCTTAAGTTCTTTATTAACTCTCTCTTTTGGATATTTAATTGGTATTTCTAGATCAATTATAGGTGGAAATGCCTTTTCAACTATAGGTACTTTGGAAATATAGAATTTAGCCTGTTCTTCTCCTTTAGATAGCATAGAAAAGAAATGATATGCCCCCACTCTAAATCCTGTAAGTTGTGCCTTCTTCCAGTTATAGAAAAAATCTCTATCTAAATGATCTTTACCTTCTGTTGCCTTCATAAATACAAACTTATACCTTTTATCTATTTGATACCAATTAAGCCTTACCTTATGATGAGATATATCTATGCCATGTATATCATATTTCATAGATAAAATATGATTATGATAAAGATAACCTGAAAATTCTAAATACCAAGCTAATATTCCTAATAAAAATAGGACTGTTAGCACTTTTATTAATTTTTTCATATTTCCTCTTATCTTATTTCTGTTTTACCACCCATATATGGAACTAATGCTTCTGGAATTAAAATACTTCCATCCTCTTGTTGATAATTTTCTATTATTGCAAGTAAAGTTCTTCCTACAGCTAGTCCTGATCCATTTAATGTGTGTACAAAATAGCTTTTCTTATCTTCCGCTCTAAACTTAATCATAGCACGTCTTGCTTGGAAATCTTCTGTATTTGAACAACTTGATATTTCTCTATATTTATTTTGAGATGGAACCCACACTTCTATATCATATGTTTTTGCTGCTGAAAATCCCATATCTCCTGTACATAATGAAAGCACTCTATAAGGAAGACCTAATTTTTGTAATATTTTTTCTGCACAATTTGTCATATGTTCTAATTCTTCATAAGACTTATCTGGATGAACTATTTTAACCATTTCAACCTTATTAAATTGATGTTGTCTAATTAATCCTTTTAAATCTCTTCCACCACTACCTGCTTCTTGACGGAAACAAGCTGTAAATCCACAAAAATGTTTAGGTAATTCTTCTTCTTTAAGAATTTCTCCAGCATACATATTTGTTAAAGTTACCTCAGCAGTAGGTATAAGGTAAAGATCTTGTCCTTTTATCTTATACATATCCTCTTCAAATTTAGGAAGTTGTCCTGTTCCTACCATAATGTCTCTTTTAGCAAGTTGAGGTGTTAAAATTTCTGTAAATCCATGTTCTTCTGTATGTATATCTAACATGAAATTAATTAATGCTCTTTCAAGCCTTGCTCCCAGCCCTTTATATACCGTAAATCTTGAACCTGAAAGCTTTACCCCTCTTTCAAAATCAAGTATATCTAAGTTTACTCCTAATTCATCATGTGATTTAACTTCAAAATTAAAATTCTTAGGTTCACCCCATTTTCTAATTTCAACATTATCATCTTCACTTTCTCCAACAGGAGTAGAGTTATGCGGAATATTAGGTATAGTTAAAAGCATCATTTTTTGTTTTTCTTCTATTTCTAAAACTTCTATATCTAATTCTTTAATTTTATTAGAAACTTTAGCCATATTTTCTTTAAGTTCAGTTGAATCTATACCCTCTCTTGCATTCTTACCTATTATAGCTGAAACATCATTTCTCTCTTTTTTAAGAGTTTCAACCTCAGTTAATAGTTCTCTTCTTTTAATATCTAAATCAATTAATTCATCTAAATTATATTCACTTTTTCTATTTTTTAATCCTTGTTTTACAAGTTCTACATTTTCTCTTATAAATTTCATTTCTAGCATTTTTCTTCCTCCAAAAATTTAAGTATTATTCTATTATCATCACTTATTTCATCAACATTAATCTCTATTTTTTCATTAAATTTAATCTTAAATATATGTGCATAAAGTCTATCAATCTTTTTTTCATTTCCATAGCCTTCTTTTGACTTACATACATAACCTATTAAATTTCTTAAAAAAGGAATACTTACTCCTATATCAGAAAATATTTTCTCAAAAAGATAGACTTTAATTAACCTATTTTCATCATCTGATAATCTCGCATTAAGATAAAGAATATTAAAAAATGAAATAGGTTCTCTTCTAATTAATTCATTTGCAAGACTTAATGCATGTACTTCATCTCTATTAAATATTGCTCTAAAAAAGCTTTCTTCTACTTTCCTTATTTCAATACTTGAATGCCTTTTTATCTTTTTTTCTTTTCTTAAATAAATATCTTTTAAACTAAATATTTCATCTACTTTAGTAAATCCTTTAACATGATACATATATCCATATTCTAATATATAGGACGGTTCTTTAATTAATATATTAGCTTCCATATCTATTTTAAAATATTTTGCTTTTTCATTAAAATTTTTAAAATCATTTAAAAATTCCTCAAATCCACTATACTTATTTAACTTTACCATAATTTTATTCCTTTAATTCTAAATATATTTCTTCTAATCTCCTAAATCTATTTCTTATACCCGATTTAGATATCTTTAATTTATCAGCTAATTCTTGAAATGAATCTTCATCATATTTTAATCTTAATTTAGCAAGTTCTGATAAAGCTTTAGTTAAATTTTCAAGCCCTATTTTTTCATCAATATATTCTATCATATCTACCTGTTTAATAGAAGCTGACATCTTTTTAGTCTCATTTGCAAGTTCATAATTCATGTTTCTATTTATCTTATTATTCAATTCTTTTTGAACAGTAACGTTTTCATACTCAAAAAAAACTTGAAGCCCACCTATCATGTGTATTATATCTAAAATATCTTCTGAGTTTCTAATATATACAATGTTTTTATTCTTTTTTTCTGTCTGAAAAACCTTTTTATTAATATGTTTTAATAACATGTATAAAAAAGTTGAAGCATCTTCTGTGTCTATAAAAAAATCAAGTGTATATCCCTTATTAGGATCTTTAATATATCCTGAATTTAAAAAATATCCTCTCAAAATACCAGATATATTCTTATTATCAGAATACTTTTTAAAGGAAAACAGTTCTTTTAAAAATGCTCCATAATTTTCTTCTATGTCTATAATATTAGTTATACTTATAGTATAAACTCTTGGTTTAGAAAATCTTCTAGCTGTAATATATCTAAGTTGTGGAGCAATGTTAGTCACTTTAAGTATATTATTATACACCCTTTGTGCTAATTTTAAATTTTCTGTACTAAATTCTATCCCACTATTTTTTATACAATTTTTAGATAGAAGTAAACCAAAAAGTTCTGACATAATATCATTTTTATCTACATTTTTTTTATCTAAAATTTCATCTTTTAATTTTGAAGAATATGACATAATTTCCCCTATCTAATTTTTTTTAATTATACCATAATAACTGTTTGTAAGCAAATAAGCTAATAAATATAAAAAGAGATAACAAACTGTTATCCCCACACAATTAAAATGTATATCCAAATTCTACTCCTACAAAACCCTTACTTCCATAACCATTAAATAAGGCTGTTATATTTATCAAATAATCTAACCCCCACAGACATTTTATATAACGGTTTAATTGATACTATTAATGGATTGACTTTTGGGCTAGAATTACTTTCTCCCATTTCTTCAATATCATAATTAATTGTAGCAGATAAATTTTTTCCAACATACACCCCTACTCCTAATTCAACACCACTATAAATTCTAATGTTTTCCTCAACTAAATAAGTAAACTCATTTGCATATTACTAGGACTAGGTCTATTTGAAGCACTTCCAGATTCACTTTGTCCAATTCTACCAAAAATAAAAGCTTTTGGTCCAAACATGAAATCTATTTTTGGAGATATCTTGTATTTCATCTCAACCATTAATCCTAATGAAGCGTTCTCCTCATTATATATGAATTTACCATGAAGATCTTCTTTATCATATGCAACCGAACTTTAAAGTTTATATCCTAATTTTATTTGATCTACAAAACTTACCAAACTTGTAACCAATGAAAAATATATTAAAAACTTATTCGTTTTTTTCTTCTAATTTTTGAAATTACAACAACTTTAATTTTCATAAAATTTAAAAATTTAATAAATTTTAATTGAAACAAATTGTTTTACTCTTTTTTTCATTTTTATTATTAAAAATCTAACTGTATACTTCATTATACAGCACTATAAATTATACTTCACTTTATTAGCTATGTCAATAATCATCTACCATCATTTAACCTTTTTATCTTGCATTGAAAAAAAGAATATGATATAATTAAGCGTAAATTAAAATTACTTAGGAGGTACTTTACATGGCAGTAAAAGTTGCAATTAATGGATTTGGAAGAATAGGAAGATTAGCATTAAGATTAATGATTAACGATCCTAACTTCGATGTAGTAGCTGTAAACGATTTATCAGACGCTAAAACTTTAGCACACTTATTTAAATACGATTCAGCTCAAGGAAGATTTGATGGAACAGTAGAAGTTAAAGAAGGAGCATTCATAGTAAATGGAAAAGAAATTAAATCTTTCGCAGATGCAGATCCTAAAAACTTACCATGGGGAGAATTAGGTGTAGATGTAGTATTAGAATGTACTGGATTCTTCACTAAAAAAGAAAAAGCAGAAGCTCATATAGAAGCTGGAGCTAAAAAAGTTGTTATTTCAGCACCTGGACAAGGAGATTTAAAAACAGTAGTATTTAATGTTAACCACAACATTTTAGATGGTTCAGAAACTGTAGTATCAGCAGCTTCTTGTACAACTAACTGTTTAGCACCTATGGCTAAAGTTTTAAATGACAAATTTGGAATAGTTGCAGGAACAATGACAACTATACATGCTTACACAGGAGATCAAAACACATTAGATGCACCTCATAGAAAAGGTGATTTAAGAAGGGCTAGAGCAGCAGCAGAAAACATAGTTCCTAACTCAACAGGAGCAGCAAAAGCAATAGGACTTGTTATACCTGAATTATCTGGTAAATTAGATGGTGGAGCACAAAGAGTTCCAGTACCTACAGGATCATTAACAGAACTTGTTTCTGTATTAGAAAAAACAGTTACTGCAGCTGAAATTAACGCAGCTATGAAAGAAGCAGCTAACGAATCATTTGGATACACTGAAGAAGAATTAGTATCATCTGATATAATTGGAATTAAATTTGGATCATTATTTGATGCAACTCAAACTAAAGTTGTTACAGTTGGAGATAAACAAATCGTTAAAACAGTGTCTTGGTACGATAACGAAATGTCATATACTGCACAATTAATTAGAACTTTAGATTACATCGTAAATTTATCTAAATAATATATATTTTTAAGAATCAGAGAAAGCTCTGATTCTTTTTATTTTACATAACTTTAGTAAAGAAAAACATCTTGACAAAATCAATTATTTTATTATATACTAATATAGTAAAATTTCCTTTCCCACAAAGGAACCGTTATTCACAAAAAATATAGGAGGCTAAAGTGAATAAAGATACAAAAATGCAAAGAAAAGAAGATGTAGTAAGAAATTGGCATTTAGTTGATGCTGAAGGATTAGTACTTGGAAAACTAGCAGTAGAAATTGCTAAAAAATTAATTGGAAAAGATAAAGTAAGTTACACACCACACGTAGACGGTGGAGATTATGTAGTAGTTATTAATGCAGAAAAAATTGCTGTTACTGGTAAAAAATTAACTGATAAAAAATACTACAGACACAGTGGATACCCTGGAGGATTAAAAACTAGAAGTTTAGAAGAAATGCTTGCTAAAAAACCAACTGAAGTATTAAGAAAAGCTGTTGAAAGAATGTTACCTAAAAACAAATTAGGAAGACAAATGATTAACAGACTAAAATTAAATGTAGGGCCAACTCATTCAAATGAAGCTCAAAAACCTACAAAAATGGAAATATAGGGAGGTATTTAAGTGAGTAAACAATTTTTAGGAACAGGTAGAAGAAAAACTTCAGTAGCAAGAGTAAGATTATTACCAGGACAAACAGGTGTAATAATAAATGGTAAAGACATGAGAGAATTTTTTGCAGGAAGAGAAATCTTAGCAAAAATAGTTGAACAACCACTAGAATTAACAAATACATTAAATAAATTTGGTGTAAATGTTACAGTACATGGTGGTGGAAATTCTGGTCAAGCAGGAGCTATAAGATTAGGAATTTCTAGAGCATTAGTAGAAAATGATGCTGAATTAAAACTTGTATTAAGAGAAGCAGGATTCTTAACAAGAGATTCACGTATGGTTGAAAGAAAGAAATACGGAAAGAAAAAAGCAAGAAGAAGTCCACAATTCTCAAAACGTTAATATTATTAAACAAAAAAATACTAGACATAAACTTAGGTTTATGTCTTTTTTTTATTTATATATAACGTATATCCATTTATATCTTATATACCAAATTTATTAACATATATAATTAAAATAGGTTATTATTAAAACATTAGAAAGGTGGTTATAAAACTAGTTTTGGATAAATTAAAAATTGATATTAAAGATAAAATCAAAATTTTTTATACACTAGGTTTCCTGTATAATGTTTCTATTACTGTTTTTTCATCAATATCATATATATTTTTAGTTAAATCAGGTTTTAGTTATGAACAAATAGGTATATATATGTCATTTTTTTGGATTACAAATATGATATCTGAAATACCAACAGGTATAATTGTTGATGTGTATAAACATAAATTAACCTTATTAGGGGCAAACTTTACAAGAATGATAGGTATATTAATGCTTGCATTTAACGGCACTAATATGACAATCTTATTGCCGTTAAATGGATTACTTTCAACAAAATTTGGAATATTAAATTCATGGAAAATATTTATAGCTCTGTCATTAATAGCTATCTTAGTAATTTCTATGTGGAAAGAACCAAAATATGATTAATAAATTTTTTAAATAAACTTGAATATATAAGTTTAGAAATTTATGAAAACAAATTATATTTTTTATATAGAAGAAGTTGAAAAATATTTTGTAACTAGTTTACATTATGAAACTGAATTAAAAATTTTATAAGCAGAATTCTTAACAAGAGCGTTATGTATAGTTAAAGGAAATAGAAAGATCACAATTCTAAAAACGTTAATATTGCTAGATAAAATAGAATTAGACATAAACTTAGCTTTATGTCTTTTTTCTTTATCTAAACCATTTATATATAAAATATATGTGGTTATTTATATGTTATATATCCGGTTTATTGACACATATAATTAAAATAAGTTATCATTAAAAATATTAGAAAGGTGGTTTAAAATGAAAAGTAAAATAAATGTTAAAAAAGTTGTTATAGCTCGTCCTATTGCTAAACAGGCAAAAAACGGATACCCTACTAACGAGTCAAAAATAAAAAGAACTTAGGTTTTATTTTAAGGAACAAAATTATATTTATTATGTAAAAAATGAAAATTTATATATCACTGATATAAAGAAATTGAGATTTAAGAATACAAAAAAGAAGTTTATAACGACATATAATAAAAATAGGACATTAAAATATATTGTTGTTTATAAATTTAGTGATATAAAGAAAATAAAGTTTTTCAAAAATCAAAAAATAATTTTGGAGTTTTTTGATACAATCATAATGATTAATACAAAAGATAATTTTTGTTATGAGTGTTTTAAAACAGCTTACTTTGAAACATTACTTTACTTCCTAAGAAATCTAATAAATGAAAATACTCCATTTTTTTACAAACCATTAGTCAATAAAATAAAATTAGAGGTTGATTGGAATTTTAAAGGTTATATTTATTATGATAAATTTAATAAAAAATATGAAAAAGTTGAATATCGTGAATTTTTAAAATGTAATGTTCATATTAAAGGTTTAAAAACGGAGGCTTTTGAAATAAATAATAATAAATATAAGATTTTAGAAACAGGTTATAGAACTAGTTCTGGTGGTTTAGATATCTCAGTTGGAAGATTTAGACCTGTAATTAAAATAGAAAATAAAACAGAATTAGATAAGATAGGATATCCTATATATATTTCAGAAACAGCCTCAAATAAATTGGATTTCATTTATTCATTTCATGGTGGAAAAGGCTTTACCAATTTGCAATCTTGCAATAGTTCTATAGGTGAGGGGTACGAACGTTTTTGTTCAAGGGTTTTAGGTGGAGAAAAAATATATTTAAACACATATTACGAATTATCCAAAACTAATAAAGTATTAAATCCGTTTGAAATATTAAACAAAAATAATAACAAGTTAAATTATAATCATTCTAAAAAATATGAATGGTGCAAATCAAAAGAATTAACTCAAAATGAAATATACTATATTCCTGCAAATCTAATATTCTTTCCCTATAGTAATCTAAATACAGAGCTGCATATGATTTCACAAACAACAACAGGAATAGCTTCAGGAAAAAATATTGAAGAAGCAACTTTACAAGCACTGTTAGAAATAATTGAAAGAGATGCTTATGTAATATCATATTTAAAAAATGAAACAATCAAAGGAATAAATATTGAAAATGATTTAGAACTTAAAAAAATAAAAGAAGATTTAGAAAATAAAGGAATTAAATTACATTTAAAATGTCTAGAAAATGAGTATGGAGTTTATGTCGTGCATTGCACAACTGAATCAGATAAGTTCCCTATATACTCTCATGGTTCAGGAGCATCATTAGATATAAAAACTGCTGTAAAAAGGGCAATAATTGAAGCAATTCAATTAAGAATCTCACAAATAGATTTGAAAAATAATGAAGATTATTATAACGAAATGGAAAATATAGCCTATAAAAAATGGGGTGAAGGATTTAGTTCTTGGGTATCACCATTTCTAAATAATTCTACTACAAATTATATTGACATAGATAAATGTGAAAATAAAAATTCATTTGATATGAAATTAGATATAAATTATATAATAGAAAAAGTTAAATCAAAAAATCAAAAAATATTTGTTACAAATCTAAGTAGAGAATTTTATAATTTAAAAGTTGTACGAGTAATTATTCCAGGAATGCAAGATATAGACGAATTTAAAGATCGTAAAACAAAAAAAATCGAAAAATATGATGAAAGAATCATATTTAGTTAAAAAACAAATAATTTTAGGAGGGATTAAAAATTAATATTAAAGATAAAATCAAAATTTTTTATACACTAGGTTTCCTGTATAATGTTTCTATTACTGTTTTTTCATCAATATCATATATATTTTTAGTTAAATCAGGTTTTAGTTACGAACAAATAGGTATATATATGTCATTTTTTTGGATTACAAATATGATATCTGAAATACCAACAGGTATAATTGTTGATGTGTATAAACATAAATTAACCTTATTAGGGGCAAACTTTACAAGAATGATAGGTATATTAATGCTTGCATTTAACGGCACTAATATGACAATCTTATTAATCTCAGCACTATTAACTGGATTTGCTTCAGCTATTCTATCCGGTAATTTAACTTCATGGATAGTTAATGAAATAAATAAATCAGGAGAAAATATAAAGTTAAATGTAATATTTTCTAAATCATCTGTAATAGCGAGCATTTTTGGACTTATTTCCGGTTACATAGGTTCAGATATTTTATTTAAGTACGATATCAAATTACCATTTTTAATTTCTGTCTTTATTTTTGGAATAATTTCAGTATTAATAATGATATTTTTCAAAAAAGAAGAACATGGTGATGAAAGTAGATTGAAAATAAAAGAACAATATGTAGAAGTTCTAACACAAATAAAAGAAACTATTTTCAGAAAAGAATTATACTATTTTTTAATGTTCTTTTTAATTATTAATTTAATAGATTTAGGTCCTAATCAACAATGGCAAGCTGTATATTTAGAACATATAGGTATAATTTGGGTATTTCTTGGAATTTCCGGAATAATAGGTTCATATCTTGCTTCAAAAATAAATATTAAAAAGTTTTCTAGTAAAACTTATCTAGTTGTATTATTAGTAGTAGATGCTGCTATTGTTTTAATTCAATCTATGTCTACATATTTTGTTCCGATGTTTTTCATACATATAGCTATGCTTTCAATATTAGGTATTATATTAAGTTCATATGAGCATTCAAATTTAATAAAAAATGATAAAATTAGAACAACAGTTGTTTCTGTGTTAAACACATTTGATTCATTAATTATGACAATCTTATTACCATTAAATGGATTACTTTCAACAAAATTTGGAATATTAAATTCATGGAAAATATTTATAGCTATATCATTAATAGCTATCTTAGTAATTTCTATGTGGAAAGAACCAAAATATGAATAGTATTTTTATAGCTTATGCTGAAAGAATTTATAACAATGACAAAAAATGAATATAAGATTATGATAAATGAGAAATCTATTATGCTCTTAAAACAATTAAACGAAATATTAAATTTAAATATAGATTTAAATAGATATAAAACAACAATAAACAAAAAAGAAAATGAAAAAATAAACTTTAAAGATTTACCATTTGAAGTTTTAGATTTAGTTATTGATAAAAATAAAACAAAATTACAAAAAAATAAATTAATGAATAAAATATTAAAAAGCAGATTAAAGGGTTATTTTAATTATGATTCATGGAGAAAAGAGAATAATTTAGAAAAAATTGATGAAAAAAGATTTTTAACTAACTTAAATTACAATAATTTTTCAGAAAATAAAATTTTTATTACTGAGAAAGAAATAATAAATAGTGTAAAAAATTATAAAGGTGTTCATTTTATAGAAAATAATTTAAAAAATAATGAAGTTAAAATAATAAAAACAAATGAAATGCTAGGATATTCTGCCTGTTTAGAATTTCCGTTTACAGGAGAAAGTATAATAATTTTTGATGAAAAACTTGAATATGAAGAAGCGTTATATTATTT
This sequence comes from Streptobacillus notomytis, assembly GCA_001612575.1. Classification (GTDB taxonomy): domain Bacteria; phylum Fusobacteriota; class Fusobacteriia; order Fusobacteriales; family Leptotrichiaceae; genus Streptobacillus; species Streptobacillus notomytis. Next base: position 9,102 of record LJRV01000165.1, on the reverse strand, counting down.
TATTCATGAACTATCACATTCTATTTTCAATAAATATAAATTTTTAAAAAATATAGTAACACCTATAGAAGAAGATGAAAAAATAGCTTATTCAATCCAAACAGAAATAATATTAAATGTATTTCCAGAGTACAAAAAAAATTATATGTGTCATATTTATAATTTATATAAAACTGCTTGTTTACATTATGAGTTTGAAAAAAGTTTATATAATAATCCAAATGATACATTTTACAAAAGAAGTGAAAATAATTTAAACTTATTGAAAAAATATAATTTTAATGAAAAATATTATGAAGATTGGATTAATAATGAAAATTATTTTAACAATCCCTTCTATAATTCAAGTTATGTAATTCCATTAGAAAATATTTTAAATGGTAAATATAAAAAAAATTTAAAACAACTAGAACTTATATACCATAATTAAATAGGAGAAGAAAAGGTATGATTAATAAATTTTTTAAAAATGAAAAGCTTATAAAAATCCCTAAAAAACACGAAGCAAAATTAGAGGTATTTGAGTTTTTTCATAGTAAATTTGAATATAATAAAGAGTATTCAGAAAAAGATGTAAATGAAATATTAAAAGAATATTTTGATGATTACGCTGTACTTAGAAGATATTTAGTAGATTTTAAATACTTAAAAAGAGATAAAAACGGAAAAATTTATGAAAAGATGTAAATACACCTTGGTTTGAGGTGTATATTTTTTTATGGTATAATAAGTTATCAACATTATGGAGGAAATAAATGAATAAATGGTTTTATAGAGCTATTTCTATTTTTATTGGAGTTTTTGCCCTACTATTTTTTAATACTCCCAAAATATTCATATATTTATTAATAATTTTAGGACTTATACTTACCATATTAGGATTCATACATTTAAAAGTTAATTCTGGTCAAGGTTGCATAATTTCAAATCGTATTACAGTTGACGGTGAAAATGTAGGATATTGTTATAGGCAAAAAGAAAAACTTGGAAAAAATGATAGTGGTTGGAGATTTTTTGCTGGAGATGAAGATGAAAACTATTTAAAAGATCCGTCTAATTTTGGTGTGTATAAATTAAGTATAGTCTGTAACTTAGATAAAAATGTAAAAGAAATATTAAATTTACCTTATGAAACAGAATTAAGAGTTAATGAAGAAGGTATTTTAGTTAAGGTGGAAAATAATTAATGAAAAAAATATTAATAATTCTTATCTTTTTACAATTTTTAATATTTCCAAAAGAAAATGTGAAAATTGTAAATGGATTTAAACAGGGTGAATTCACAGATAAATTAGAAGACGGATCTATAGAAAAAGGTACCTATATTAATAATATAAAAAATGGAAAATATTCTTTTGAAATTCCTGATAGCAACTTATTATTAAAAGGTAATTACTTAAACGGATTATTAAATGGTGTTGAAAGAATATATAAAAATGGGAAGTTTGTAGGTGAAATTACATATTTTCAAAATAATGTTTTAGGTAATCAAATTGAACATATAGATGAATTAATTCGTACTGGATATATGGGACTTAATAAAAATGGTTATTTTGAAATAAAAACACCTGATTCAGTTATAGAATACAAACAAGAAAATGAATTAATAAATGGACAAGTTATAATACACAAAAATAATGGTGATAAAATATATTTAACTTTCTTTAATGGTATAAGTTTAGGAGATGTTAAATATGTTAAAGCTAATGGTAAAATATCATATCATGAATACCTTTTTGATATAGAAAATATAGGCTCATCAGAGAAAAAATTTTTAGAAAATATATACCTTTATTTAAAGGAAAATAAGGTTAATAAAGTTAATAACTTAAAAAATGGAAATGTAAAAATTGAATTTAATGGAGCAATTATAGAATACCCCTATATTAACAATGAAATAACTGGAACTGTTAGAATTACTTATCCTGATATTATAAAAGAAATAATATTTAAAAATGGTAAAAGAGAAGGAAAATCAACATATATGTCAGGTAATTTTTCTGAAACTAGAGAATACAAAAATGATATGTTAGACGGTAAAGTTGATAAGAATGATGAAACTTTAATATATTCTAAAGGAAAGCTTATCAAAATGATTCAATATGTAGATAATAATTCATTTATTACAACTAATTTTATTGATGAAAAACCAGTTGGAAACTTAATAATTACAGAAAATGGAAAAGAAAGAATACTTGCAACATATGATAAAAATCACATGTTGGTTTTTGATGTTAAAGAATATGCAAAAAAAGGAGATAAACTCCTATTTTATAATTCATTAACTAACCCTATATTTATAATAGTTCACAAAAAAAATGGAGAAAAAAGACAATATAAGTCTATTAAAGATTATTTAGAGAATAAAGAATATATAAAACTGCACCCAAAATCTTAAAAGTGCAGTTTTTTCATTTCTTCCTTATTTTCCCCTTCAATTTTTCTATATTTATTGAATCTGTTAAAAGCATTAAATTTTTAACGTCTTTTTTCCATGTATTTATTGTATCTATTAGAGCGTCTTTACCTTCTTTTTCTAATATCTCTAAGAATACTTTTGAAATTCCTACAGCTTTAGCACCTAACGCTAATGCTTTAACAACATCTAATGGGTGTCTTATTCCACCACTAGCAATAATCTCAAAATCATTTTCAAATTCTTTAGCTATTTCAAGACTTTCAGTAGTAGAATATCCAATTTCTTCATAATAATTTTTAGCTATGCTTCTTCTCATATTCTCTATTTTTGAAAAATCCGTTCCACCCTTACCACTAACATCTACTATCTTAACACCTAATTCTTTTGCTCTAATAAAGGTTCCTCTTCCCATACCAAATCCCGTTTCCTTTAAAATAACTGGGATTTTTACTAAAGAAAGTATATCTTTTAAGTTTGATTCCCAAATCTTAAAATTTCTATCTCCTTCTGGCATAAGCATTTCTTGTATAATGTTTACATGAACTTGTAATAACTTTGCATTTGTTTTATTTATAGCTTCTAAATGCAAAAAAGCCTGCTTATCTATACCCAAATTTACACCTTGATTTTTAGGGTAATTTATTTCTTTTTTATTTAAAAACGGAGAATAAGATCCTGGGAAAAAAAATATTCCTGTTTTTTTAGACACATATTCTAAATCTTCATTTATTTTATTCCCTTTATCACTTCCACCTGTAATAGCATTTATGAAAAAAGGATATTTAAACTCTACTCCACCTATTTTTGTACTAATATCTACATCATTTAATCCAAATGAAGGAATAGAAATATATTCTAACCTATATTCATCAAAACTATTTTTAATACTAACACTCTCTAATGCAAATTTTAAATGATCATCTTTTCTACTCATAAAACTCCTTATTTCACTTCTTCTTTTAATTGCATAAGTAAATTTAAGGCATTAAGAGGTGTCATATTATTAATATCTATATTTCTTAATTTATCTAATTTTTCATTTAAATTATCTATAGTTTCTTCAAGTTTTTCTATTTTATCATAATTTTCATACTCAAAGTTTTCAAATAAAGATATTTGACCCCTTTTATTCTCAACTTCAAATGATTTAAGTAATTTTGTAGATTCTCTAATTATTGATTTAGGTAACCCTGCAAGTTTAGCAACTTCTATACCATATGATCTATCTGCACCACCTTTAACTATAGTTCTTAAAAAGTTTACTTTACCATTTTTTTCTTCTACTTCTATTCTATAATTTTTAATAGTATCGTATTCATTTTCAAGTTCAGTTAACTCATGATAATGTGTCGCAAATATAGCTTTTGCATTAATGTTTTCAACTATATATTTAGATATAGAACTTGCAATTGCAAGTCCATCATAAGTTGATGTTCCTCTTCCTACCTCATCAAGTATAATTAAAGAATTAATTGTTGCAGAGTTAATAATACTTGCAACTTCACTCATTTCAACCATAAATGTTGATTGACCTGATAATATATCATCACTTGCACCTATTCTTGTAAGTATTTTATCTACCATATTTAAACTTGCACTACTTGCTGGTACAAATGAACCTATTTGAGCCATAATACTTATTAAAGCAATTTGTTTCATGTATGTTGATTTCCCTGACATATTAGGTCCTGTAAGGATTATAAATCTATTTTTATCATCAAAATATACGTTGTTAGATATAAAAGTATTATCTCCTATTAATTTTTCAACAACGGGATGTCTTGCATCTTTAATTTCAAAATACTCTTCATTAAAGCTAGGTCTTACATAATTATTTTCAAGTGCGGTAATAGCAAATGAAATAAGTATATCTATATATGCTAAAGTGTTAGATAGTTCAATGAATATATTTTTAAACTCTTTAATATATGAACTTAAACTTTTAAAAATCATGTATTCAAGTTCAGCAATTTTAGCCTTTGAATTAATTATCTTATCTTCATAACTTTTAATTTCTTCGGTTATATATCTTTCTGCATTAGATAATGTTTGTTTTCTAATGTATGTTTCTGGAACCATGTTTAAATTAGATTTAGATATCTCAATAAAATATCCAAAAACATTATTATACTTAATTTTTAAATTTTTAATTCCTGTTTTTTCTCTTTCTCTTGCTTCTATTTCAAGTAAAATACCTGTTCCATTGTTCATGATATTTCTTAATTCATCTAATTCTGAATTAACTCCACTTTTAATCATATTTCCTTCTCTTACTGAAAATGGAGCATCTTCAAGTAAAATACTATCTATCTTAGAATATATTTCTTTTAATATATTAAAGTCTATATTTTCAAATTTTTCAGACCATAAATCTCTTATTTTAAAACTAGAATAAATAGTATTTTTTAAGGCATTAATATCTTTACCATTTTCATTTGAAAATATTACTTTTCCTAAAAGTCTTTCTATATCATATACATTATCAAGTAAAGATCTAATTTCTTCTCTTTTTATTATTTCTTTACAAAGATATTCTATATCATCATACCTTTTGTTTATTTCTTCTAAATCAAGTAAAGGACTCTGTAATAATTGTTTTAATTTTCTAGATCCTGTTGATGATTTACATTTATCAAGTACCCATAAAAGTGAACCATATGTTGTCTTATCTCTTTGGTTTTTAATTACTTCTAGATTTCTTAGAGTTGAAGAAGATATTTCAACAAATTTTGATTTGTTTATAACCTCAATTTTTCTAATAGTTAATTCATTATTAAATTGCATAGCTAAAACATAATCTAATATACAGGCACAAGCATCTATCATAGCTTTTTTACCAAATATACCATAGCTATCTAAAGAAACTATATTAAAGTAATCTTTTAAAAATTTTTCTGCATCATTTACTTTACTAATTGTTGAAATATTAACATCAAGCTTGTCTATTATATTCTCAAATTTTTCTTTTAAGCTTTGTGTTAATAATATCTCTTTTGGCTCTATTTTATATATCTCACTAATTAAATTATCTTCATCACATTCTAATACTTTAAATTCTCCTGTAGTTATATCTAAATAAGCTATAGCATAACTTTGATTAGTATAATATATACAAGCTAAATAATTATTAGATTTTGAATCTAAATAATCAACATCTTGCATAGTCCCTGAAGTTACAATTTGAACAACTTCTCTTTTAACTATACCCTTAACATCTTTAGGATTTTCTGTTTGTTCACATATAGCTACCTTATATCCTGCATTAACAAGTTTCGCTATATATGGTTTAGAAGAATGATAAGGTATACCTGCAAGAGGTATATTCATATCTTTTTCTTTGTTTCTTGATGTAAGAGTTAAACCTAGTACTCTTGAAGCAATCTCTGCATCTTCAAAAAACATTTCATAAAAATCACCTAATCTAAAAAATAGTATATATTCCTTGTATTCCTTTTTTATTTCATTATACTGTTTCATTAAAGGTGTAGACATCTCTTTGCTCCTTTTTTTTCTTTCAATTATATCATAAAAAGAAGAAGAATAAAAACACTCTTAAATATGTTACCAGCTATATCCTACTCCAAATCTTAATTCAACATTAGTTTTTTGTGTTTCAATATTATTAAAATCCAAATCTATATCAAAATTTAAACCATTAATTTTAGTTCCCATACCAAGTTGTATGTTATACTCAAATATTTTGCTACCTATTTGTGCTTTCTTTGTCTCTAAATTACTTTGAGAAATATATTGAGTATTATCTAATAGCATAATTTCTGGTTTAATTTTAAATTTAAAACTTCTAAAATACGCTTCTGCTTTAACTGAAAAATCAGAACTTGCACTTATTCTTTTATCAAGTTTTGCATCTTCATCTAATAAAGCCCCACTAGAATATGTTAATAATAGTCCAGCTTTTGGCGTTATACTTAAGTTTTTATTTAAATTAAATTTATTTTCATATGATGAATAAATATCTACATTATGAACTATTACATCATTATACTTATCACTTTTATCATTTATTTTGATATTAGATAAAGATTGTTGTCTATATCTAACAAAATTTTTAAATGTATACTTATTATTTAATACTGTTTTAAATGTCGCACCAACAGATATATTTTTAGAATTATTTACTGATCTAAAAACTTCAAAAAATCCACCAAGTTTAAAATTAGATATACTATGATTGTATCCAAATCTAAAATCTTCTTCAACACCATTAGTTAATCTACCATAACTTGCAAATATTCTATCATCATTATTAATTACATCTCTTCTATAATATATGAATTTTTTAGCTACTAATTTATATGGCTCAAAATCAATTTTTTGATTAAGATTTTCTCCTGAAGTTTTTATTATATAATTTAAATTCATAGCATGTAATGCTTTTGACATTGTATTTTTTTCTTTTAACCCTTCCAAGCTTTCATTAAATTTTCTAATATTAGAAGGAATAGCTTCACTCATATTACCTTTATATTTTTTCACATTTTCATCAATTTCTTTTAATTCTTTATCCAAAACCATAGCTTCAGTGAATGCTCTATCATTATCTTTCATCATCTCATTTGTTAATATTTGTTTTTGTTCTTCACTTAAAGACTTTAATTTTTTAACTGTTTCTATATCTTTAGATCTTTCATCTTCTAAATTCCACTCAGTTGCAGCTTTTTCTATTTCTGCTATTTTATCTGTTAAATTCTTTACTGATATATCCCCCGCATCTTCATAGGCAACGAACAAATTTCCACCCTTATATGCAAGTGAAGAATATCCTGCACCTAGACCATTTCCTGAACCAGATCTAATTGTTGTAATTTTCTTTTTTTGATCTTTATTCTTTCCTGATAATACATAAAGTGATAAATTTCCTCTTTTATATCCATCATTTCCATTTCCATCAGGAGCTGATACAAGTATTACCTTTTTACCACTAGGAAGAGTTACATAAAGTGTAGATCCTTGTGATGCCTGACTTGTTACAGTCTGAAAAGTATGTAATGGTTCAAATTTTTTCCATGTTTGACCCATGTCTGTAGTATAATATGCCCATCTATGTTTATTATCTCTTTGTACATTATTTTTTTGTATATTATTGCTACTATCGATTCCTCTACCAGTTAATATCAACTTATCTCCCATTTGAAAGACCATATTTTCAAGTGATGAACCATTAGGCATTAATATCTTACTATTATCAATTTTGGGCATTTGCCATGTTTTACCATTATCATATGAATACATTATAGTGGCACCTATAGCTTTTTTACCACTACTAGCCTGATGTGATGTTTGTACAGGCATTACTAAAGTACCATCTCTCATAACTATTCCTGTTCCAACTCCACCAAGAAAAGCCTTTAATGGATTATCAGGAGTATGATTAATAAAAATATTATTATTATTTTTATCAAATTTATGAGTTCTTTCCCAAGTCTTACCACCATCTTTTGATTTATGCATTAACGCTGCCCAAATTTCTTTATTATAATAATCATTTCTTTTGACATGCCAGTTACCTCCAGCAAATTCATTCCAAGAGCCATGTAATGAAATAATTTCATCTGTTAAATAATTATATATTAAAGTTGGATCCATTAATCTTCTTCTATATTTCTGAGGTTCTGTTTTTTTTCCAAATTTCCAAACATCATCAAATTTTATTCCTGTCTTAGTTTTCCAAGTTTTACCACCGTCTTCTGAAATTGATATTCCCTGATCTATTCTTCCATGATCTGCCCCAATTTTCTCATTTCTAGCTGTATTGTCTGGTAAATCTGGATTTTGCCATCTTAAATCATACATTACAATAAGCTTATTATCATTAGTAATTATCATAGATGGTATTCTTGTATACCTTAAAGTATATGTCCCCTCTGCTTCACCGTTAGGACCAACACCTGGCCATTTTCCTTCATTACCATTTTTACCAATTACACCTTCATTATTTTGATATCGTGTATCATATTTTACCTTTGTAAGATTTTCTTCTTTAAAGTTATTAAAATATCCATTGTTATAATTTGTTCTTGCATTTAACGTACAAGATAAAATAATAAAACTAAATAATACCTTCTTATTCATATTAACCTTAAAACTCCTTTTTTAAACTCAGTATATTATGACTTATTTCTTTCAAAAATCAATATTTTTATGAAAAAATTTTTCGTTTTTAACTAAATGTCGTATTCAATAAAAATATTTACAAAAATTTATAAAAGAAGAAATAGATAAAATAAAGCGTATAAAATATTGAGTATATGAAGTAAATGAAGATTTTGTAATATATTAAATAGATGGATAGGACATATAATAAACAGAAATCGTACAAGAAATTAATTCAATAACATTAAAAATATTAACAAACTTTATTGAAGATAAAACATATCCAATTCCAGCCTTACCAACAATTTTTCTTAAGACAAAGTCTTTGTTGTCATTGTTTCCATTATTAGTAGAGTTGTTTGATAAATTAAACTCTGCTCCTATCCATGGATTTACTATTAATCTCCCATTTACATAACTTAATCTTGTTGACAGTCTTGGTTTTATTGTTAGTTCATGTTTTACTTCTTCTAGTTCTTTTTTATTTGATAGTTTTTTATCTACTAAAGGTTTTATCTTGTCTTTTTCTTTTCTTAAACTATCTTGTTTTGACACTTCATATTTTTCTA
>LJRV01000164.1 GCA_001612575.1 Streptobacillus notomytis | reverse complement strand
CAATATGAAAATCAGTAAAACCATTGTCGCACCTTCACTGCTGCTTTCCCTTAGCTTGGCTATGACAGGGTGCTTTACTTCTAAGCCCGATATTTCAGGCGTATGGATTCCTGAACACACGCCTAAATCAACTTTTTTCTATGATTACTATGTGATCTCTGAAGCTGATAAGCAGGGCAATTTTGCAGTTAAGAAATTCAGCTATCAGATTCAAAACATGAACGCTTTTAATCCTGCAAAACTTCCTAAACTAACAGGAGAATCGGCAGGGGTCTTAACTTTCACAAAAGATGATAC
>LJRV01000163.1 GCA_001612575.1 Streptobacillus notomytis | reverse complement strand
AGGAAAATTAAGTGAAGATGTCAAGATATTAAATGCAGAACTAAGACATGTATTAAATAGGGGCAACGTTAAACAATTAGGGCTTCTATTTGGAGAAAGAAAGGTAGGGACAAAGGCACATGATGAGATAAAATTAACAAATGAGGCAAACTTTAAGTTAGAGAGCATCTTAAAGACTGGTAATAATCGTGAAACTAAAATAAAGCTATTAAACAAGGGAGGATACAAAAGAGTTCATGAGTTAAGAACCTTACTTTACCTTCTCTTTATCTACTTTTCGTTCTCTTCCCTTTGCCTTTAGATGTCTTTCTATTGCTTCTTTTATTCCATTTTGTTTGTTTACTTTTTCTGGTGAATTATCTTCTGAAGTTATTTTCTTTTTCTTTTCCCAAGCAATCCCTTCTCCTCCTTTTCT
>LJRV01000162.1 GCA_001612575.1 Streptobacillus notomytis | reverse complement strand
CGCTGTCACGGTGTAGTTGACACCATTGACATTCACCACTGTGCCGTCAAGCGCATCTGGTCCCAACGCCACTTGTGCATTGAAGCTGCCGTCTGTGCCTAACTCGTCTGCATTTAAGATACCGTCGCCATTTAGGTCTTCAGGAATCGTGATCGCACCGATCAGGTCTGCAGGGACTGTATCAACCGTTACTGTCACGTCTGCATCTGCAACATCAACGTTACCTTGTGCATCCACTGCTTCTGCATGGATCGCTACAGGGCCTTCGCC
>LJRV01000161.1 GCA_001612575.1 Streptobacillus notomytis | reverse complement strand
ATAATACATGTTTTTAATGCAACGAATAATCTAAAAGTAAATATGGCAAAAATCTGAGAATTAGAGACATTAGCAGAATAAAAGTCAGGAGCAGACTCTTAGACAAGTAATAATGGAATAGAATATACACATGCTTTACTAACAGAAGCAACTCTATCAATTGAAAAAGTGCTAGAAGAAGCAAATGTAGAACGTCAAAGAGAAGGACGATCCCTATATGACACAAAACATCAACAAACACAAAAAGTAAAAGATCTATCA
>LJRV01000160.1 GCA_001612575.1 Streptobacillus notomytis | reverse complement strand
AAATAAAAAATAAAAATAAAAAACAAGGACCTCGAGGTTAAATTAGCTGAGGGAATGGGGCATTTCGGTCATTTGACCGAAATGACCAATCCCATCACCTAATTTAACATTGACACAACTTCCCATCCAGTCACCCATCCGATGGCTGCTCCAGCTTGAGCACACTTAACTTGATAGTTTTCTTACATGAGCTACTAGTCGAACAACTAGTCCTTGCTGATAGGAATGC
>LJRV01000159.1 GCA_001612575.1 Streptobacillus notomytis | reverse complement strand
TTATTTTGTATGACAGCTGCCTTATTTGCTCTGCCAACAGTCACTTCCGCCGCTTCCCCATATTTTAGTTTAAAAGATGGTGATGGTTTCAAACGTTTTTCAGTCTCAGCTGGTCCTTTATATGTCAAACCAACAGGAAAAGCCCAGCCTTTTAGGATTAACACTTCTGTTAAGGAAAATGAGCAATCTAAGGTCGGAGATATTAAAGTAAAAACTATTCAAGACAATATTTCCGATAGTAATAGTAATGTCGTTCTTGAAGAACTTATTGATGTTATTGGTTTAGGTACTGATACTATTCCCGCATGGTTAAGTGGAACAGCTGAAATTCGCGGTTTGAGTCAATGGGATGCTGAGAATACGGGCGTAGAAGCAGATGATGTAACTACTCTCGGTCTTATGACAAATTACT
>LJRV01000158.1 GCA_001612575.1 Streptobacillus notomytis | reverse complement strand
GTAGTGGCCATTGTCTCTATGAGATAGTTTTTTATGTCAAGTTTTGTCAAGTTTTCTTGTCCTAGGCTTCTAGCAGTTTTCTTACTGTAACCCGCATTCTTAGCAGAGTCTGTAGCATTACAACATTCAACATAATACTAACAGAAAGCTTTTTATATTATATTTAGCAACCATACCACCTTCTGCACTTAAAATAAAAAAAGACAGTAAAAATAATAACTCTCTGAAAATTATAATTTTCTAATTATACTACATCATAACAC
>LJRV01000157.1 GCA_001612575.1 Streptobacillus notomytis | reverse complement strand
CTCTTATGGCACGCGTCACCGTTGAAGATTGTTTAGACCATGTAGACAACCGTTTTGAGCTTGTGCTCGTTGCAAGTAAGCGTGCTCGTCAATTTGCACGTCAAGGCATTGAGCCTACTGTTGAATGGGATAATGACAAACCGACTGTTGTTGCTTTACGTGAAATTGCAGCTGGTCACGTTTCTAAAGATATCCTGAAACAGCGTGATCAGGATTATCAGACTTCTAGCCTTGACTTTGCCCTGTCTGCGAATAATCTGAATCTTGAAGGTTTCTCTTTTCAATAAGACCAAGCTTCTCTAAAAAGGCTTAGTTCAATACTAGGCCTTTTTATTCCAAGGGAATTGAATGTTTTAAAAATCGGCAAAAACAATAG
>LJRV01000156.1 GCA_001612575.1 Streptobacillus notomytis | reverse complement strand
GATACACCTAGTTACATTTCGAACCTAGAAGTTAAGTCTGTGTACGCTGAAAATACTTAGTGATAGGGAAGATAGGTAGTTGCCAAACTCTTTTTATATGACTTTGTAGCTCAGTTGGTTAGAGCATCTGACTGTTAATCAGAGGGTCGAAGGTTCAAGTCCTTCCAAGGTCGCCATTTGAGAATAAAAAAACAATACATAAAGGGCTAGTGCCCTTTTTATTTTTCTTTAAAGACTTAAAAAGGACTTATTTATTCCTTTCTAATATCTCTAGTACTTTTTCTTGATTATTCATGTGGTGTGTATAGATATCTAACATCACTCTTGGAGAATGTCCTTCTCTTGCAGCTATAGTAGCTATATCAACATTATTATTTAATAGTATACTTACATGTGAATGTCTAAAGCCATGCAATGTAATATGTTTCAAGTTATATTCTTTAATTACTTTTAGTAATAAATTTTGATAAGTTCCTATAGCTTGAAATAAATATGTATTTTCATTTCCAAATAACATCTCTGAATATTCTTTTAATTCATTTATTAATTCTTTTTGTAGTAAGACTTTTCTATAACTATTTTTCGTTTTAGGAGAATTACTTGTTTTATTATCGATTCTAGTCTTATTAATATTTATAGTATTATTTTTAATATCAATATCTTTTTTAGTCAGTCCACTTATTTCTCCTGGTCTAGCTCCAGAATAAAATAATGTTTTATAGTACAAGATAAAATGCTTTCTATAATCTTCATTTCTAAAATCTTTTTTATTTAATATCTCTATAAACTCATTAAATTCATCATTAGTCCATATTTCTTTTTCTTTTTTTTCTATCTTGGTATTTAATTTAATTTTATTCATTGGGTTATTTGAAAGATTATAATAAATTATTCCATGATCATAGACCATTTTTAAATATTTTCTATACTTATCTTGTTGGTGAGGTCTATTGTCATATTCTTTTAAAAATTCTAATAACATTTTTTCTTTTAATTCAGATACTTCATAATTACCTAATCTTTCCTTTAGAGTATTGTTAAAAAGTACATATCTATCTCTAGTTAATTTCTTTAAACCTTTTTCTTTAAAATCAAAAAAATCTTGTAACAATACTCTAAATTCAACATTACTTTCATTTGATAATTTAAATTGTTCAGCATATTTCATTGCATCTTTTTTAGTTTTGAATCCTTGTTTTTTCTTTTGTTTTTTATTATGGTAATATCTTACCTGCCAATTATGTTTACTTAGTTGTTTAAAACTAGCCATTTTTTATCCTTTCCAATATCGCCAAAAGTATATTAAAATGGTATAATATATCAAAAGGCAATACTTATGTATTGTTTAAATATTTCTAAATTCTAAATATCCTTTGACTTTCGCGAGTAGAGGATGTTTTTTTTTGTTTTGCATTTATTATAATTCCCTTTCAAAAAAAATACCACTCACAAGAAGTAAGTGGCTCTATGTCTGACGACTTTACAAGTCGCTTAAATTTGCATTCAGTTTCATAGAAATTAGACAGTATAGATATATCTACCTGCAATAATATATTACCTCATTTTTTCGTATTTTTCAATTTTAATTTTCATTTTTTAAATCTTCTAATATTTCTAAAAAAAAGTAGGTAAACGATACATTAAAAAATAAATGCTTGAATAAGAATTATACTTTGATATCACTGATTGTAAATCCATTATAAAAAACTGTTTTAAAGGATTATCTAATAATAAGATAATTGAAATAATACAAGTATATAAATCACCATGATATTTGGAATTTGAGGGATTTATTCTCCAATGACAGCTCCAAAATTATTGCCATAATCAATAGCTATTTCTTTTTTGTTTAATATTTTTATTACCTTATATTCCATATTTATTTCCTCCTTTATCATCTCAAAACACAACAATCTATAGTATTTAGAAAATTGCAATGGATGTAATTTATTTTCTTATTTAACCAATGCTCTGATTCATTATAAGTATATTCTCCAAATATTACTGCAAACAAATCAGCCTCAATTTCCTCTTTGTTAGTTTGTGTGATTTTTGAAAATTGCCTAGTCGAGTCATCATGTAATATAATATGACCTAGTTCGTGAAGTAAAACGAACCTGGATTCTTCTTCATTTAGGTTATCATTTAAAATTATAATGTTGCAATTGTTTCTTTTAATAGTAAATCCAAATATGTTATCAAAATTATAGTATTTTATTATAACGTTGTAATTTTGAATTAATTCATTTATATTTTCAAATTGATGTTTAATTTCAAAAATTTTATTTAAAATTCTTTTCCTCAATTCAATCACGCCCTTGATTATTTATTTTCAGTTTCTAAAAATATTTCTATCAATGCTTCTTTTAATGTCTCTTCGTCATGTTCTGACAATGTTTTACCTTTAGCCATAAACATTCCTTTATTAAAAGTAATGAACTCATTTAATTCTTGTAATTGACTTGCCGATAGATGAGATAGGTCATATTTATCTATTGTATTATTTTCTTCAACTCCAACTAAATAATGTAAACTAATATTTAAAACTTTAGAAATTAATTTTATTTTATCTACAGTTAAATCAATTTTTCCATTTTCTATTTTAGAAATTACACTTCTGCCATCATAGCCAATAAGTTTTGCAAACTCTTCTTGAGACATTTTCAACTCTTTTCTACGATTTTTTATTTTTTTACCTATTTCTATAATACTTTTTTCATATTCCATAATGAGCTCCTTTTGTTCCAAGTTGATACTATTATATACCTTTTTGAAATAAAAATCAACTTTTTTTGAAAAAAAAATAAAAAAATGTTGACATTTAAGAACAAAAATGATAATATGAATTATGTTCTTTAAAGGAACAAATAAAAAAAGAAGGGATGAATCATGGAATATTTGGAAAAGCTAAAAGAAAGAATCAAAGAAAAAGGCATAAAAAAGGGTTATATCGCCAATGAATTAGGTATCACTACATTTGCTTTACAAATGAAACTCGAAGGCGAAACAGAATTTAAATGGAGTGAGATACTAAAAATTTCAAAAATATTAAATTTAAGTCTAAAAAATTTTTTAACATAATTGTTTCCTTTAAGGAACGTTAAGGAGGTAAAGATGAACAAATTAGAATTAGGAGATGTCAATTGGGTTAAAGAAATGACTGGATACGGGATACATACTTCTCGTCAAATAATAAAAGATACCCATAAATTAATGAAGAGAAAGAATATAGTGATGTATCCAAGTAAAAAATTAAGAGCACCTAAATACTGGATTAAAGTACATTTAGGAATAATTGAAAAAGAGAAAGGAGAATAATATGGAGATAATAACAATTAAAAATGTAAATGGATATATTGAAAACAATATAGCTTATTTAAAATTAGAAGATGTTGCAAGAGGATTGGGATTTACAACCGTAGCCACAAGTGGCAACGAAGTTGTAAGGTGGTCAAGAGTAAATAAATACTTAGAGGAGTTAAAATTCGACACAAGTGCCGAAAATGAAATTTCTAAATTAAAAGATAGTTTTATACCTGAAAACATATTTTATAAGTTATGTATGAAAGCTAATAATGAAGTGGCAAGAAAGTTTCAAGACTTAGTATGTGATGAAATATTGCCGAGCATAAGAAAGAATGGAATGTATGCAGTAGATGAATTGTTAGATAATCCTGACTTAGCAATTAAAACATTTATGAAATTAAAAGAGGAAAGAGAAAAGAATAAACTATTACAAGAGAAAATAGAACAAGATAAATCAAAAGTAATATTTGCAGAGGCATTAGAGACAAGCAAAAAGTCAGAATTAATAGGAGAACTTGCAAAAACTCTTAAAAACAACGGTATAGAAACAGGACAAAATAGACTATTTGAATGGTTGAGAGAAAACGGATATTTATGTTCAAGAAAAGGAGAACAATATAACATGCCAACTCAAAAAAGTATGGAATTAAAATTATTTGAAGTTAAGAGAAAAGAAAGAACTAATCCTAACGGAAGTATAACAATAGACAAGACTACTGTAGTAACGCCAAAAGGACAACAATACTTTATAAATAAATTTTTGAAAAATAAGGAAGTGATTTAAATGAATTGGAACAATAAAGAGGTTGTATTGGAGGCAGTTAAAAATAGGGGTTGGGCTTTAAAATTTGCAAGCAACAGAATAAAAAAAGATAATAAATTTTTATTAGAATTATTAGAGCTATGTAGCATAAACCTTTATGATTTAATTTTGGAAAAGGTGTAATAAAAAAATAAGGAAGTGATTTAAATGAAATTAATAATAAGGATAAAGAATATGAATAAAATAAAATTATTTAATTTTGATAACGTGAGTGAAGATTTAAAAATAATAGAAAAGGAAAAAAGAGAAATACTTACAGTTTTGAATGTAACAGAAAAGATACTAGTAGTATTAAAAGCAATTGTTATTATTATATATCTTTTAACCTTTATAAATGAAAACTTAACATTAATACAATCTATTTTATGTGCAATTACATTAAATGCTATAACTCTTATATTTTTTCTTTTTTGCGATGGTGTTGAAGAAAAAATTGAAAAAATAAGAAAAAAATTAGGGTAAGAAAGGATTAATATTGTGAAATTTAGGATATGGGATAAAAAAGAAAAAAAGTATAGAGATGATTTATTTTTGAGTCAAGACAATTCATTAATATATGCTAATAGTTTGAGTGAAAGTGAAATAGAAGATATACAAAAAACATTTGGTAGATACCAAATAGAATATGGGATTGAGGTTAAGGGATTAGAACTTTATGAAAATGATATTGTTAAAATGAAAAATTTAGGAGATATAGAATATACTGAAATAGTTGATTTTGATGAGACACAAGGTACATTTTTTGTAGGGGAACAATTGATTGAAGATATATTTAGATATGATAAGTTGGAAATAATTGGAAATATTAACGAGGAAATAAAATGAATGAAAAGACATTAGAAAATAAAGAGGATTTCAATGATAAATTATGGATAAAATAAAAAGAACACTTTGCGAGAGTGTTCTAAAACAAAAAGCATTAAAAGTTTAACATAAATAATCAAAAAAAGGAAGAGGAAAAATGTTTGAAGATTATGCAGTATCAAAAGAATATAGGAATAAAGAAGAATGGCACAATCTTAGAGGGTTAGGTATAGGTGGTAGTGATTGTAGTATTATACTTGATGAAAACCCATGGAATGATAAAAATACTTTATGGAAAATAAAAAAAGGACTAATTGAAAAAGAAGATATTTCAGATAATCTAGCAGTAAAAAAGGGAACTTTAATGGAAAAGCCCTTAAGAGATATATACCAAATAGCAAATATGGATAATATGAAAGTATCAGAAATTAATGAAACATATTTTAGTCTTAAATATCCATATATGCTAGCAAATTTAGATGGAATAATTGAAATCACTGAAGATATAACAAAATATGAACAGATAAAGGATAGTCTAGGAAATATTGAAGAATATAACCATCTCTTAAAAAAAGGGGAATTAATAGGCTTAGAAATAAAGACAGCAAAAGCACAATCAATAAAAAAATGGGAAGAGATACCTATTTATTACTATCTACAATTGCAACATTATATGATAGTAACAGGACTAAAAAAATTCATCTTATTTGCAAGAATTGAAACACCTTATACAACTTATGAAAAAGAATATTTAATTCTTGCAGATGAAGAAGATCAAAAAATAATAATTGAAAAAGAAAAAGAGTTTTATGAAAGTTTACAAAGAGATGAAGAACCAACAAAAATAATTAAAATAAGAATATAGGAGTCTATAAAATGAATGAATTATTAGTAATTGATGAAATGCAATTAAAACCAAAAATTGTAAATGAAGCACAGATTGAATTTGATGAAAAGGGAATTAATTTAATAATCGAAAGATTTGAGAGTAAATATTCTAATGTAGTAATTAGATTAGAAGATGAAAAAGAATTTGAAGAGGATAACAAGAAAATAAAAAAAGCTATTGAAGTAATATCAAGATATAGAATAGATACAGAAAAAGAAATTAAAAAACCTATTGATAATTTTGTATCAAAATATAAAGAAGTAGAAAAAAGATTAAAATTATTGTCAGAAAATATAAGTATACAACTTAATGAGTTTAAAGAAAATCTATTCAATGAAAGAATAGAAATAATGAAAGAAATTAAAAAAAGAATAATAAAAGAATTAGAAATAGAACATTTAAGTAAATTGATAGAAATACCAGAACAAAAAGGTATATTATCAAGAGGTTCATTTACTGAAATTAAAGCTGAAAAAATGATTAGAGAAAATGCTGAAGATATAATGAAACAATATAAAAATCTTAAAAGATTAGTAGAATTAGAGGCTGTAAAAAATAATATTAATTTAAATGCAGATGATTATATATTGATAATGGATAATGAAGAAGAAGTTAAGTCAAGAATAGATTTTCAAATAAGAGCAATTAATGAGAATGAAGAAAGAATAAAAAAGCAAGAAGAAGAGAGAATAAGAAAAGAATTAGAAGAAAAAGAAGAAGTTTTAAATAAAAAAGTAGAAGAAATAATCGAGGAAGTAAAAGAACAATCAAAAAAATTGACTACAAGTAAAAAAATATTAGAAATAGATTTGTCAAAAATAGTCAGAGATAAACAAAAAGCATTAAAACAATTTTTAGATAGGTTTGAAATAGAATACGAGCTTAAAACTATATAGGCTAAATTTCAAATATTATATATCTAGATTTAATGAAAAAGGGTTTAGGCATATAATTATCACTGATAATAAAAAATATAAAAATAAATAAAATTTAAGGAGATAAAAAGATGAGTAGATTAGAAGTAGCAAAAAAAACATCGGAATTACCACTAAAGGAAATGATTTTTCATACAAAAACAATTAAAAGATTTGAAGGAATATTAGGAAAAGAAAAAACACCAAAATTTTTAAATAGCTTATTTAATATAGTTAGTAACGATAAATTATTAAATTCAGCAAGTCCAAAATCAATTGTTTTCAGTGCTTTGAATAGTGCTGTACTGGATTTACCTATTGAAAAGAATTTAGGTTATACCTATATAGTTCCTTATAAAAATAAAGAAAAAATAGAGGCACAATTCCAAATGGGATATAAAGGGTATGTTCAGCTAGCAATGAGAAGTGGACAATATCTAAAAATAAATGTAGCACCATTATATAAAGGACAATTTGAAGAATATGACCCAATAAAAGATGAATTAAAATATAATCTTTCAAATAAACAATCTGAAGATATTACACATTATGTTGCATATTTTAAATTAATTAATGGATTTGAAAAATATTTAATAATGAGTAAAGATGAAATAATTGAACATAAAAGAAAATATAGTAAGGCTGGAGATAGGCCTTATTCTCCATGGACAACTCAATTTGATTTAATGGCAATGAAAACAGTATTAAAACTTCTACTTTCAAGATATGGAATATTAAGTACAGAATTACAAACAGCTATAAAAACTGATAATGCTGTAATTAAAGATTATACAGATGATAATGATATTGAAGTTGAATATGTAGATAATCCAAATAATTCAAATGAAATTGATGAAATAGAAACAGTAGAAATATCAGAGGAAATAATAGAATCAGAAAAAGATGAAGTACCTAATCCAGATGAATATGAAGAAGAAATATTTTAAAGGGGGAAATGAGCAATGAATTATGTATCACTATTAGGAAGACTTACAAAAGAACCTGAATTACAATATACAGGAACTGGTAAAGCTTATTTAAGATTTAATGTTGCAGTACAAAGAGAAATAAATAGAGAAGAAGCTGATTTTATTAGTTGTGTTGCATGGGAGAAAAGAGCAGAGATTATATCTGAATACTTTAGTAAAGGTGATAGGATATTGATACAAGGTAGATTTATGACTAGCACATATGAAAAAAATGGAGAAAAACGATTTAATACAGATGTTTTAGTTAATCAAATAGGCTTTATTGAAAGAAAAACAGATGATAACACAAAAACTAGTGAAAAATCTAAAAAAGAAGTTGCAGATGCAGAAATAATTGAAGAAGATGACTTTCCATTTTAAAAGAATTATTAGAAAGTGAGGGTAGATAGGATGGTAGATAATTTTTTTAAAATTAGTGGAAAGATGTATAATGCTGTCCTATCTAATGAAGTAAATTATAACACAGTAAAGATATATCTATATATGTTAAAAAGAGCTAGTATCACTAAACTTAAAGATGAAAATGATAATAAATATTTTTTGATGACTAGGGAAGAGTTATCTAGGGTTTTAAAAACTACTTTTTTAAAAGATATCACTAATTCGATAAAAGAATTAGAAAAACAAGAGATTGTAAAAGTGATAAGAGAAAAAGGAAAGGCGAGCAAATACTACTGGTTAGAAAAATAAAAGTAGGTATGAAAAACATATCTAGGTAAGTATGAAAATCATACCTAGACTAGGTATGAAAAACATACCCCTAAGATAGATAGTAATAATATAGATAGTATTTAAGATAGATACATAATAATAAGTTTAAGAATAATAATAAATATAAAGATAAATTGTAGTGTGTTGATAATAATATAATTAAGTTAAAGAATATAAT
Source organism: Streptobacillus notomytis (assembly GCA_001612575.1). Taxonomy (GTDB): domain Bacteria; phylum Fusobacteriota; class Fusobacteriia; order Fusobacteriales; family Leptotrichiaceae; genus Streptobacillus; species Streptobacillus notomytis. The sequence continues at coordinate 68,421 of LJRV01000156.1, read as the reverse complement.
AGGGCTTGGATTTTTCACAAAATACAACATTATTTTTTTAAATTTTTTGAAAGGTTAAAAATGAAAAAGATAAAACTAAAAAAAGAAATATTTTTACAAGGGATAGAATTATTAGAGATTGTATTATCTAAAAAGTTTGAACAAAAGCAATTAACGGCTTATTATCATTTATTAAATGACTTAACAGATGAAGAATATATGAAAGGGATTGAAGAATATTTAAAAAATAATACATACTCTAAGTTACCTTTACCTGGAGAAATAAGAAAATTTACTGAAACTGATAGAAAGTTTAAAGAAGAAAGAGACTATTATGAAGTTTGTCAATTTATTAAAATTATGACTAAAAATACAACGAAAGCTTATGTGTGTGAAAATCCTATAGTACACATAATTGTTGATAAATTAGGTGGATTACATAAATTGGGATATATGGAAAGTGAAAAATTAGAAATACTTTTAAGCACAAAAGTAAGAGCAATGATTACGGCTTATTCGAGTATTAAAAATGAAGTTGTCCCTTTGATGATAGGTAATATAAATTCAAAACATATAATTGAAATAGGAAATAAAGAAAAAATAAAAGCATGGACTAATGCCTATAAAGAAAGATTAGAGCTAAAAAATGGATAATATTTTTATAAAGGGCAATGTGCCTAGTTCTAAAAATAGTAAACAATGGATTGGTAAACACCTTATTAATAGCAAAACAGTTACTAAATATCTTAAAGAGTATGAAATTCAATGGATAACTAACAAGAATAAATTTATTAAAATGATAAAAGATAAAGCAACTCCATATAGAATACATTTTAAATTTATTAGAGATAGTAAAAGAAGATTTGATTATCACAACATTGTACAACTACCTTGTGATTTAATGACAAAGCATGGTTGGATACAAGATGATAACGCCGATAATATAATTCCTATTTTTGAAGAATATGAATATGATAAACAAAATCCAGGCGTATATATTTGGATAGAATAGCCCTAATAGCCAAAATTGTGCCCTAGAAGCTTTGAAAAAGTTTTTTTGGATAAATTCTAATCTAAGACTGTTGAAAGTCTTTTATGGGGTTTAAAAGTGAAATTAAGGGCATATTATATTTTGAAAATAACAACAGAGGTACATGATAAAAATGGATAAAATAACATTACAAGATACAAACGGAAAACAAATAGATATAAAGCTCGATAATATAGATTTCATGAATTGTATTATCAATAATAAAGCTTTTGTAAAAACTTTAATAATAACAATTAAAAATGAGAAAATTACTTTTTCATGCGTTAATAATCATAATATAAATGAAATATTTTATGAGATATTTAAATATTTAAAAAACAAAAGGAGATAAAAAATGAGAGAGATAAAATTTAGGGTATGGGATAAAATTTATAATTTCATGGGAGAAGTTACAGCGATAAGTTTTGAAAAAAAATATGCTTGGTTTAAACGGGGTGGAGAATATTATGTTAAATCATTTAATAATATTGAATTTATGCGGTATACAGGCATTAAAAATATTGATGGAACAGAAATATATGAGGGTGATGTTTTAGCAGATTTTGATAGAGAAAAATTTGGGATAGTTATTTTTGAAAGGGGAGAGTATAAAATAAAATTTAGTAATTTTTCACAAAATTTATATATAATGGTTGATTGTTATGAATTAGCAGGCAATATATATGAAAACAAAGAATGGTTGGAGGTGATTAAATAATAAATGTTGAACAAGATACTATTTGCAATAATGTCGAGAGGTTACTTTATAAGTATAATTACTATAAAGCTAGAATCAAATCGTTAGAAAAAAAAGATAGAAGATTTAATGAATGGAGAAAACTATGAGTTATAGAATATACCTTAATATAGAAAAAAATGGAGTAGATATAGGGGATTATCAACTGTTTGGAAATAATGATTATCCTGGCAGTTTATATGAATATTTGATAACTGAAAATTTAATTGATAAAAAGATTTTAGAACAGAATGATTATTGTATTGATAAAGTTGAAATTAAAAATTTAAAAGAATTTAATGAAAAAGTAATAGTTCCAACTATTAGAAACGATATTCATTTAAAACCAACAAAAAATAAACATGGAAAATACTATAATCTTCCCATTAGCAAAGATGGTATAGAAAAAGGTATTATTCATGAAACTTGGTTTATGATAAAAACTAGCAAAGTATTAATGTTTTACAATTTATGTGAATTTTTAAATGAGAGAGGTTGTTTTAAAAATGATTTCTTAAAAAGCTTAGAATTAAAAGATGATATAAAATTATATATTGAAGCCTTTTAAAAAAGTTAAGAAAAGTTAAGGTTAAATTGAAAGAATTAGAAATAAGAGAGTTAATTAAAAAAGAGGTTAAGACAGCCGTAGAATATGAAATGAAAGATATTCATAATTTAAGAATAGAAGATTGTAAAACATTATTAAAAAATTACTCTAAATTAAAAAGAAGAATTGAAAAAATATTTAGATTTTAATGGAAGCAATAAAATATTAGATAGGTTATTAGATGTTTGTAAAATTTATGAATTCAAAGAAAAAATAAGGAAAAATTTAAGCGGTTGGTAGAAGAAGGATAAGAATAATGAAAAACGTTGAAAGAAAAAAGAGAGCCAAAGTAATTAAGAAAATAAAAGAATTAATATTAAATGGTGAGCAATTAGATTTCTTAAGTAGACATAATCCTAAAATGAAATATTCAGTTAGATATAGAATAGTAGGAGAAAATATAGAATATAGAGTTTCTACAGGGTTTCTTAGGTCCAATCTAGAAGATTTTATATCAAGTAGAGTTATGAGTCCAACTGTTGAGATTGATGGTAAAACATTTTTAGAAATTTATGAGGAGGAATAATGAAAGACAATATATTAGAAATAAAAGTAACTACAGTAAATAAAGAATATTCAGTTGTAGATATAATAATGTTTAATAATGAAATAGAGTATGAGGAAGAAGATATAGTCCTTAGAGAATATGATAATTTTCCTCAATACAGACCTAAAGAGAAAGTTCTCTATATTAATGATAAGGATTTAAAAAAACCTTTTCCAATAAAAGATGAATTTTTGAAATCGTTATATGACAAAGTCGACGAAATAAATAAGAAATATGGTATTGAAAGATTTCCGATAAAAAGATTAAACGGTAGTATTACATTTTATTATCTTAATGAGCTACTAAATGTTGATTATAGCTTTGAGTCGAACGCATACCCCGATATCGATGCGGACAAAGCTTATAAAATTTATAATTATTTTGAAAATAAAGAAGAAGCAGAATATTGTGCTGAAAAAATGAAAAAATACTTATTAGAATTAAGAAAAGAATGGAGAAAAAAGGATGAAAAAAATACCATTTAAAAACATAAAAAAAATAACTGATTTTTTACAAGAAATTTGGTGTTTAGAAGATGACGGTTATGTCGATAGAAGAAAAACGGAACCTAAATATAGGTCAATAAATAGACTATTGGACAATATAACTAAAAATAAAGAAGAAAGAACAAAAATATATGATGCCATAGAAAAAGAATTATTTAATTTTCAGAATTTTACTTATAAGCCTATATGTAATAATTTAAGGGACTTAGGCTATGAAATTATTTTTGAAAAGAATGGTTAGAGGTGTTTAAATGATAAATAGACAAGATATTCTAGGAAATAATGTCGAATCATTACTATATAGCTATAATGATTATAGAACAAGAATAAAATCCTTAGAAAAAAGAATTGAAGATTTAAAAAATGGAGAACAAATTATACTAGTAAATTTTGATAGTGAAAATGTGCAGGGAACACGCATTTTTAAAAGTGATATCGATAAAAGAATGGATTTAATCAACAATTATACAAAGCAAATATCTAAGTATGAGCAAATAATAGACATAATAGATTTGAATTTAAATGATTTAGAAAAGGATAGATATTTTAAAATAATACCATTAAAATATTTTGAAAAGAAAACTTTAGAAGAAATATCATTTATTTTAAATATAGGAATAACTACAGTTAAAAGGAATAAAAATAGGTTAATTAAAGAATTAAAAAGTAAGATTTTACCACTTTTTTTATGAAAAAAATATAAAATGGTCCTAAAGTGGTCTTTTCATAGGTCTTAATATGTGTTATAATGTATTATAATTAGAAAAGTATAATTTTCAGAGAGTAATTATTTTTACTCTCTTTTTTTATTTTAAGGAAAGAAGGTGGTAGCGTTGCTAAATATAAGACAAAAAGCTTTCTGTGAGTATTATGTTGAATGTGGTAATGCTACAGAAGCTGCTAAGAAGGCGGGTTATAGTGAGAAAACTGCTAGAAGCATAGGACAAGAAAACCTGACAAAACCTGACATAAAAAACTATATTAAAGAGATAATGGACACTAAGATGGATGAAAGGACATTGGAAGCTAAAGAAGTTTTGGCGTTGCTTAGTGATATAGCTAGAGGTAAGACTACAGAAGATGTAGTGGTTGTAGAAGGATTAGGAGAAGGCTGTTCAAGGGCGAGAGTTATAGAAAAGAGAGTAAGTGAAAGAGATAGAATCAAAGCCTTAGAATTGCTTGGGAAAAGATATATGTTATTTACTGATAAGACTAGTGTAGATATTAATATTCCTGTTTTATTCGAGGGAGACGAAGAACTTGAAGATTAAAAGAGTATATTTGCCTGAAATAATAGGAAAAGGTTATAAGGAAATATGGAACTTTAAGGGTAGATATAGAGTTATAAAAGGCTCACGTGGTAGTAAAAAATCAAAAACCATAGCATTGTGGATAATTTATAATCTTATGAAATATAAAGGTTCTAATGCTTTAGTGGTTAGGAAAGTCTTTCGTACACTTAAAGATAGTTGTTTTAGTGATTTAAAATGGGCTTGTGATAGATTAAAGGTAAGTCATTTGTTTGAATTTAAAGAATCACCACTTGAAATAACATATAGACCAACTGGGCAAAAGATTTTGTTTCGTGGTTTCGATGATCCTTTAAAAATAACTTCGATTTCAGTTTCTAATGGAAGCTTGTGTTGGTGTTGGATAGAAGAGGCTTATGAGTTAACTAGTGAAGCTGCATTCGATATGTTGGATGAATCAATAAGAGGTGTGGTCGAACCTCCATTATTTAAACAAATTACAATAAGTTTTAATCCTTGGAATGAGAGGCACTGGTTAAAGAAGAGATTTTTTGATACTGAAAATACTGATAATAAATTAGCTACAACTACAACTTATCTTTGCAATGAATGGTTAGATAAATCAGATTTAGATAAGATGGAAGAAATGAAAAAAAATAATCCTAGGCGTTATCAAGTAGCAGGATTAGGTAACTGGGGAATAGTGGATGGTTTAGTATATGAAAATTGGGAAGAGAGAGAGTTTGATGTCGATACAATACTTAATACTTATCCAGATATTAAAACAGCATTTGGTTTAGATTTTGGTTATACTAATGACCCAAGCGGATTTTTTTGTGGGTTAATAAATCTTGAAAAAAAAGAAATATATGTTTTTGATGAAATGTATGTTAAACATTATTCAAATGAAAAAATATACAATAAAATAGTTGAAATGGGTTTTTCTAAAGAAAAGATAATAGCAGATAATGCAGAAATTAAATCGATAGACCAATTAAAAGGGTTAGGACTATATAGGATTAAACCAGCAAAAAAAGGAAGAGACAGTGTATTAAATGGTATACAATTTATACAAGATTTCAAAATAATAATCCATCCTAAATGTGTAAATTTTTTAACTGAAATATCAAATTATAGTTGGGAAAAAGATAAGTTTGGTAATATGATAAATAAACCTATAGGAGAGTTTAATCATTTAATGGATGCTATGAGATATGCACTTGAGGAATATATGAGTAAACCATCTGGAATAATATTTGGAATATAGGAGAATAAAAAATGTTTGAATGGATTAAAAGTTTATTTAGGAGAAAAACACATATGAATGAAAATTTAGAATTAAAAGAATTAGAAATTATTATTGATAATTATTTCAATAGTAATGTGTATAAAGAAATGTTGATAGGTGAAAACTATTATTTAGGAAAGCATGCTATTTTAAATAGAAAAAAATTGGGAATTGATAGTAACGGTAATATGATTGAAGTTCCTAATGCACCTAATTTTAAAATTGTTGATAATCAATTTAAGGGTATTTTAGACCAAAAATTAAATTATTTGTTTTCAAAACCTTTTAGTATTGATGGAAAAGATGAAGAGTATACCGAGAGTTTAAGTGAAATATTTGATAATAAATTCCTTAAAACTCTTTTTTTATTAGGAAAAGATGCATATAAATTTGGTATATCATGGCTTTATGTTTTCTATAATCAAAAAGGAGAGCTTGACTTTAAAAGATTTGATTCAAGGGAAATAATACCAGTATGGAAAGATAAAGAACACATAGAGTTAGATTATGTTATTAGGGTATATTCAACTAAAGAATTTGATGGGAGAAAGCACATAGAACAAAAGAAAGTGGAATTATACACATTAAATGGTGTGGAGTTATTTAATCTTAAAGACAATAGATTAATATCTTTAAATGAAAAAATACCTTATATTAAAATGGGAGAACATGCATATAATTGGGAAAAATTACCTATAATACCTTTTAAAGCAAATTTTGAAGAACAACCATTGATAAGTAGAGTTAAATCAATACAAGATAGTATTAATGAACTTATATCAGATTATAAAAACGATATGGAGCAAAATTGGAGAAATACAATATTTGTTGTTAAAGGATATAATCCAGAGGGGAATAAGTTTAGAACTAATTTAAATATTTATGGAGTTGTTGGAGTACAAGAAAATGGTGGAGTAGAAGCATTAGAAGTAAAGGTTAATTCACAAAATTATGAATCAATACTTAAAATGTTAAAAGATAAGATGATAGAAAACGCTAAAGGATTTGAAGCAAAATCTGAAAAATTAAATGGTAATCCAAATCAGATGAATATTCAAAGTATGTACAGTGATATAGATTTAGATGCTAATGCTATTGAAAGAGAATTTCAAGATTCATTGCTTCAATTATTATGGTTTATAAATCAGCATCTAATAAATATTAAAGTCGGAGATTTCACAAATGAAAAAGTAAACATTGTATTTAATAGAGATATTTTAATAAATGAAACACAAGCTATTGATGATTGTATTAAATCGTTAGGGGTACTATCATTAGAAACTGTTGTAGCACAACACCCATGGGTAAATGATGTTAGCTTAGAATTAGAAAGATTAGAGCAATCTGAAAATAATTTAAATAATAAAGAATTTGATGATATGGAACATAAACATGAGTAAAGAGTATTTAGAAAAAAGACTTTTAGAAGAAGAAAATATAATATATGGTAGTAATTTAGAGGAAGTTGAAAGACATATTGAAGTATTAAAGAGTTCAGAAGTTGAAACAAAGAAAATTATCAGAAGATATTTATTAAAATTAAAAGAGAATAATATTTCAAAAAATTTAGAAGAAGTTAATACTGTTCTTGATAAAGATGAGTTAGAAGAATTAAGTTGGGATTATGAAACATATGTTAAATATGCTAAGAAATATGAAGAAGTTGTAGATGTTTTACCTAAATATGCCGAGCAAATAGACAAAGCTTTAAAAAATGCTTCTTTACGACACAGAGTAACTAAAAAAGTAGCTATGATGTTAGAAATAAAAATGGAATTAAGTAAACTTTCTAATAAAAGAACTGGATATCTTAACGAACATTTAAGCAATATCGCAAATAAAACTATTAATAGTGATATGTTACCTAAATTAAATAATAAAGTAGTTCCTAAGCTTTATAGTGAAAATTTTAAGTCTATACAAGATGCAGTTAATCAAAGGTGGGTAGACAATAAGAATTTTAGTGATAGGATATGGGGAGATACTGAAAGAATTATAAAAAAATTAGAGAAAAAACTACCAACATATATTGGAACAGGAAATATCAAAGCATTTATAAAAGATGTAAGTACTGAATTTAATGTAAGCAAATTAAATGCTAAAAGATTGATATTAACAGAAAGTGCTAGAATACATAATAAAGCTAGAGTTAAAAATTATTCAGATTTGGGAGTGGAAGAAGTAGAAATATTAGCAACACTTGATTTGAAAACTAGTAATATATGTATAAATAAGGATAAAAGTATTGTAAAGCTTGAACATGCAAAAATAGGAATAGATTTACCACCATTTCACCCATCTTGTCGAAGTGTGTTTATTCCGGTATTATCTCAAGAGATTGAAAATATAGTAGAAAAGCATAGAGAAAGTCAAGCAACTAGAATTGAAAGAGATATAGAAACAGGAAAAAGTGTATTTTCAAAAGACAAAAATTATAAAGAATATGAGAATAAAATAATTAAAAAAATACCTAAAATAGTCAAACGAACAACATTAAATGATAACATAGTTAAAATTATTGAAAAGGAATTTGGAAAGTTAAAAACTAATGAAGTTGTTCTTTTTGAAGAAAGATTAGGACATATATCAGAATGACATCCAGAAATAGAAAATGAATTGTTGGCTAATTTTGAAAATATAATTTCTAAACCTAAATTTATTTTAAAAGATTATAAAAATGAAAATACGATATGGATTATAAAAAAAATAAGAGATAGTGATTTTAATGTAATAATTAAATTGGGAATTGAAAATAATTATTATAATTCAATCATAACTTCATATAAAATGAGCGAAAAACAATTAAAAAGATATTTAATTAAAAATAGGAAAATATTTGACAAAATGAAAGTATAAAGATATAATATAAATATACAAGGACGGAGATTGTTCGACCGTCGCCCCTTAAGTGGAAGGAGATGTAGGGACAAGAACACCTACTGTATAAATATTTAAATATTTTAAGACAACTAAAAGGTTGTCTTTTTTTGTTAGGAGGTAAAATGGAAATAAAAATATTAGGGCAAATATTTGAAATAGAAGAGTGTGATTTTAAAACTGGGAATAATGATGTTGTGTTTGGTGAAACAGATTTTACTAAAAATAAAATATTAATTAATAAAAATACCAAAGAAGAAAGGAAAGCTGTGACTGTAATACATGAAATATTACATTGTATATTTACAAGCCTAAGATTTGATACTGAGAATGAGAATGAAACTTTAATTTCTTCTTTGGCTGAAAGTCTTTATCTAGTTCTAAAAGAAAATAAATCTATTTCTTTTTTGAAGTAGATTTTGTTTGAGATAATGCAGAACCAGCTACAGATTTAGATGTTTTGCTATATCTATTATCTCTAAGAATAGTTGATGCTTTACTAGCAACAGACTTAGAAGTTTGTTTAGTATTTGCCATAAAATATCACATCCTAAATTTATTATAACATTTTATATTTAAAAAATATATTTGCCTTTTAAAGAGCATAGGCGTTAAAGAATGCTCTTTTTTTATTACAAAAATTGTTGTCATACAACGTTAAAAATGAAGGGAGTAATAATGAATAAACAAGAATTATTAGCTTTAGGGCTAACAGAAGAACAAACAAGTAAGGTATTAGATGGATTTAAAGATAGTATACCTTATTCAAGATTTAAAGAAGCAATTGATGAAAAGAATGAATTAAAAAATCAATTATCGGAACGTGATAATCAATTGAAAGAGCTAGCTAAAATCACTAAAGATAATGAGGATTTAAATTCTAAAATCAAAGAACTTCAAGATACAAACAAAAATACTCAAACTGAGTATGAAAACAGATTAGCTAGTTTAAGACTAGATAACGGTATTGAAGTTGCTTTAACTAAAGCAGGAGCAAACAACAATAAAGCAGTAAAAGCTTTATTAAATTTAGACAATATTAAGTATGAAAACAATAAATTAGTAGGACTTGATGAACAATTGAAAGCATTAAGAGAAAGTGATGCTTACTTATTTAAACAAACTGGTGAAACTCCAACACCTAGTGGTTTTAATCCACAAAAATCTGGAGATAATAATGGACAATCAAAGTTAACATGGGGCAATGTCTTAAAAGAAGAATATAATAAGTAAAGGAGAAATTAAGAATGGCAGTATTATCATTAGATGATGTAAAGGTTGCAATGCAATCTGATTTAAAAAAAGTGGTTATTGAGGAGTTTGCTGGAAGAGATTATCTATTATCAAATATTCCGTATGAACCAATAGCAAATCCTATAAAAGGTGGTGCTGGGTGGAATATATCGTATGTTGTCAAAACAGACGAGTCAAAAACTGGTTTTAGAGACATTAATGGACAATATACAGATACAATAGCTAAGAGAAAAGTAGAAAATGTTGAATTAAAAATATATGGAGGTTCATTTAAAATAGACAGAGCTTTAAGAGACCAAGGTGGTGTAGAAGATGAAGTAGAATTTCAAATGAAATCATTAATTCAAGGAGCAAGAAATGGGTTTTCATATGAGTTAATAAATTCTTCAAAAGCTGCAGGTAAATTTGACGGATTAAATGTTTTGTTAAAAGGAAAATCAACAGACGTTGAAGCAGACAGTACAGCATTTGACTTATCAACATTTGAAAACATAAAAACAAAAGCCAGAGAGTTTACTTCAATTATGAATAGATGGCTTTCAACTCTTGATAGAAAACCTGACGTTTTATTAGTTAATCCATTAATGGCAGCAGTATTAAAAGATGTTGCTAGAGAATGTGGAATGTATACACAAAGAATGTCCGAATTTGGACAAACAATAGAAGCCTTTGACGGCATACCTATCGTAATTATAAAAGGATACAAAGCCGAAAATGAGGCAGAAAAAGAGGGTATTGCTACATTAGATACACAAAATACAACTGATATTTATGCTATATCTTTTGGAGAAGATGCCTTGACTTTAGGAGTTCCTGCTAATATAAGTGCATTGATAGATGTAATAACTCCTGATTTTAATCAGGCACAAGAACAAGTTAGGGGATTAGTTGAACTTAGAGCAGTACCTGTAATTAAAAACACAAAATCTTGTGGTGTTTTAAGAAAAATAAAAGTAAAATAGGAGGAATTTAGATGTATAAAATAATATTTCCAAACAAAGAATACAACGAAAAGCTAGCTGGAGTTCAATTCATTAAAGGAGAAGGACAAGCTGAATTATCAGATTATGATGTAGCTTGGTTTAAATCACTTGGGGCTATTGTTGAAAAAATAGAAGAAGCAATAGAAGAAGTAACAGAATTCAAAGATGAGGTTACAACAAAAAAATCTAATTCAAAAAATAAAGGTTAATTATGAATATAGTATTAGAAAAATCTAAATTGATATTAAAGGCATTAAAAATTAATTTAGATGAAGAAAAAGAAAACATGCTTCTGTTAATATGCTATATAGAATCAGAGAAATTATTGAACTATTTAAATAGAATAGATTTACCTAAAGGACTTATCTATACTTTAGCGAATAGGGTTGTAGGTAAGTTCTTACTAAATAATTTGAGTTTAGGTAAGTATGAAAGTATAAATAATTTAACACCAGAGGAGTTAGTTCAAATTGTTAATATTAAAGAATATGAAACTTCTATACAATACGCTAAAAATGAAAGTGCTTACGATGAAAAAGAAAATTTAATAAAAGTTTTAAATGAAATGACAAAATACAATCTTACAGAAATTAATAGGTATAGGGTGATAAATTGGACTTAGAGTTACAAAAACTTAAAGCAAAAAAAATATTTGAAAGCACTTATAAAGATTTAGCTACTATCAAAATATTTGAAAAATCAGTTGTAAATGGATTAACTAAAACTAACAGCAAAGTTTTGTATTCTAACATTCCTTGTAAATTATGCTTTAAAAATGATTTTTACATCATAAATCAAGGTGTTTATGGTTCTAACACTTCTACTGTAGTTTTAATGATATCTCCAGAGTTAGAGATACCTCTAAATTCTGAGATTGTAGTGTTAAAAAATGATAAAGAATATCATTTTATTAATTCTAATTCAATGATGTTAACTACACATCAGGCTGTATTTTTAAAATCAAAAGAGGACAAGTCATGATTAAAATTGATGTTTCAGGATTAAAAGCTTTTGAAAAAGAATTGATAGCATCTAAAGATAAAATTGATAAAGTTTTTAAACAAACAACTATAGACGCAGCTATCATTTTAAATAATGAAATAATTAAAAATACACCTGTTGATACAGGAAATTTGAGGAATAATTGGCATCTATCACAAACTGGTGTAGAGGTTCTAAAAAGTGAATATAGTATAGATGTTATAAATCTTGCAGATTACGCAGGCTATGTGAACTATGGACATAGACTAGTAAATGGTAAATGGTGGAGTGGATTTCATTTTGTCGAAAAAGGAGAAGTGTTATCGCAAACATCAATTGAAAATCTTGTTAAACTTAATATAGAAAAAATTGTTAAAGATTTGAAAGGAGTTGATAAATGATATTAAAATTAGTAGAGGCATTATCAACGCAAATATTAAAGTATTATCCTGAATATGAAATAATAAATGATAAAATAGAACAAAATTTTGGTAAAACAATACACATAACAGCATTACCTGTTTTAATCAAACGCATCATGGGGGAAAGATATAATATTAATACTAGACTTATTATTACGATTTTTAATGATAATATCGATGAAATAATGAATATGTGTGAAAATATGTATCACGTGTTAGAGATATTAGATTTTGGAAATAAAAAAATAAGAGGTATGAACTTTTCTTTTTCAATTCAAAATAATGCTGGGGTTATTGATATAACATATAATGTTTGGACTTATCATAGCAAAGAGGAAATAAAAATGAAAAATATAGAATATAGAGGTGGTGTATTTAATGAAAGAAAAGAAAGAGAATAAAATTGAAATTAAACAAGAAAAATACACGAAAGAAAGTATTTTAAAATCAAATAAATATTCTGAAAGAAAAGATATTTTAGATGTAATATTAGAAAATAACAAAGAGTATTCTTTAGAAGAAGTAGAATATAAATTAAATGAATTTTTGAAAGGAGAGGTTAGTTAATGTTAGGCGGTGGAAATTTTACGTTTCATAATAAAGTTTTACCCGGAACGTATATTAATTTTAAATCTAAATCCAAAGCAAGTGTCGAAATGGCAGAAAGAGGATATGTAGCTTGTCCGTTAGAATTAAATTGGGGAGATGTAGGAAAAATCATAACGATTGAAAATTCAGACCTTGAAAAAAGAAGTTTAGAATTATTAGGATATGATTATACAGCACCTGAAATAAAACCTATAAGAGAATTATTAGCAAATGCTAAAACGTTATATCTTTTTAGATTAAATAAAGACGGTGTTAAAGCAAGTAATAAATTTGCTACAGCAAAACATGTTGGAGTAAGAGGAAATGATATAATAATAAAAATAACTAAACTTGTAGATAGCAATAAATATGAAGTATTAACTATTTTAGATAGTAATGTAGTTGATATACAAGTTGTTGAAAAGTCTGCTGATTTAAAAGAAAATAAATATGTTGACTTTAAAAAAGTTGAAGAATTAGAAGCTAACACTGGATTAGCATTAACGAGTGGAACAAATGGAAGTGCAATAACTGGTGCAGAATATCAGACCTTTTTAGATGCAATTGAAAGTTATTATATCAATACACTTACTACAACATCTAATGATGAAACTATAAAGACTTTATTTGTTAATTTTACTAAGAGAATGAGAGATGAAGTGGGTTCTAAATTTCAAACTGTGCTATATAGAAAAGAGGCAGATTATGAGGGTATAGTTAATCTACAAAGTAAGGTATTAGGAACTAATGAAACTTATGGTGTTTTGTGGCTAGCAGGTACACTTGCAGGTTGTAATATAAATAAGTCATTAACTAATAAGAAATATACTGGGGAATATGAATTTGAAACACTTGAAAATCAAACGGCTTTAATTAATGGTAAAAAAGCTGGTAAGTTATTATTCCATAAAGTAAATGATGATGTAAGAATACTATCAGATATTAATTCATTAGTTAGCTTATCAAAAGAAAAAAATAGAGATTTCACAAAAAATCAAACTATAAGAATAATAGACCAAATAGCAGTAGATATAGCTAATTTATTTAATAGCAAGTATTTGGGAGTAATGCCAAATGATGAAGCAGGTAGAATTGAATTGTGGAAAGATATTGTATTGCATCATAGTAATTTACAAAATATAAGGGCAATAGAAGATTTTAAAGATACAGATATTGTTATTAAAAAAGGGGAAGAAAAAGACCAAGTAATAATAACTGATGTTGTTGTTCCTGTAAATGCTATGGAACAGTTATATATGAATGTGATTATTGGATAGAAAGGAGAATAAAACATGGCTATAATGAATGCTAAAGATACTATTTCTGGTAGTTTAGGTAAGTGTTATGTAACGATTGAGGGTAATAGATATGAATTAATGCAAGTTACACAAGTAAAAGCAAAGATAGAAAAAACTAAAAAAGAGATAGCTATTATGGGTAAGACTGGTAAAGGGAATAAATCAACTGGTTGGAAAGGGACAGGAAGTGCAAAATTACATTATAATACATCTCTTTTTAGAGAATTAGCTGAAAAATATAAAGATAGTGGAGAAGATATATACTTTGATATGCAAGTAGAAAATGAAGATCCCACCACAACTGTAGGAAAACAAGTAGTGATACTTATAAATTGTAATTTCAATTCTATGATTTTAGCTAACATAGATGCTGAAACAGATGCATTAGATGAAGAATTTGAATTTACTTTTGAGGATTTTAAAATACCCAAAAAATTTAATAATCTTGATGGGATGGCTCAATAAGGAGCTATCCTAATTTTTAATTAAAGGAGAAAAAATGAATTTAAATGTTTTTTTTAAAGAAAATAATATAAAAGTAGAAAATGTAAAATATCTTGCAAGTGATAGATTTAAAAATGAAAGTGGAGAAAATATAGAGTGGGAATTACTTGTTTTATCTAATAGAGACATGGAAAATTTAAAAAATAAGTATCTTAAAAAACAAATAGATAGAAAAGGCGCAACTCGAATGAATTTTGACAATCAAGGTTTCACTAGAGAATTAATGACTAAATGTATAGTGTATCCTAATTTGAATAACAAAGAATTACAAGACTCATACGGTGTTATGGACGCATACGATTTATTACAAGAGATTTTAACTGTAGGCGAGTTCACAGCGTTAGAGTCAAAAATTGCTGATTTACATAATTATGCAGAAAAAGAAGAAAAAATGGTTGATGATATAAAAAACGTTTAGAAGGCGGGGACGGTGAGGCTATCCTTTATCATTTTTTGCTACACAAATTAAAAATTTTACCTAGCGAATTTGAGGCGTTAGATTATAATGAAAAAATATTTATAAAAGCTTCTGTACTTTTTAGGGCAAACCAAGAAAAAAGAGAACTTGAAAAATTAAAATGAAAGGTGGTGTGACAAAATGGCAATAAAAACAAGATTTACTTTAGTTGATAATATAAGTAATAAAATCATGAATATGATAAACAAAGTTAATGAATTATCAGGGAGCATGACGGATTTAGAGGACGTATCTAACACAACAAGCAACTCTCTTGCTTCAGTTTCAAAGACGTCTCGAATGTATAATTCATCGATGAATACTCTTACAGATGAAATAAACAATAGCAATCAATCTATGAATAGGATAAATGAAACTGCCCAAAAAACGGATATGTCCTTTTCAAGGATGATGCAAACCGTAACAGGGTTATATATCGCATTTAAAGGTCTACAGTCTTTCTTTAATTTCAGTGATAAGATTATGAATATAGATGCTAGATTAAATCTAATAACTAACGGAGAAGAAGAGGCTAGTAATTTAAAAAATAATATTAGAAATGTTGCAAAAACTTTAGGAGCTGATTTCAATGAGTTTGCTGACCAAGTTATTAAAATAAAACAACTAACAGGGAGAACTTTTAGCAGCAACGGGGAAGCCCTAAGATTTAGTGAATTATTAGCAAAATCTTTCAAAATATCAGGAACAAACGCTCAACAGGCGAGTGCTGCACTTTATCAGTTGACGCAAGCTTTAGGTTCTGGTGCTCTTCAAGGTGATGAATTTAGGTCTATTAAAGAAAATGCTCCACTTTTAGTTGAATCAATTGCTAATGCTATGAATGTATCAAAAGCTGAATTAAAAAAATTAGGAGCTGAAGGTAAAATAACAGCAGAAGTTATAAAAAAAGCAGTTTTTGAAAGTGCGACAGATATTGAAAATAAATTTGAGCAAATGTCAAGAACTTGGGGACAATTGTTTAATATTATAAAAACTAAGTTTACAGAGGTAGCTGATAGTTTCTTTAAAGTTTTTAATACTATTGCGGGAAATATAGTGATTACTGGAATAATAAATGATGTTATGGTATTAGTTGGAGTGTTTTTAACCGCAGGTAGTAAAATATTAAGTGTTACGTTAATGATTTTAGAAGCGTTAGAACCATTAAAATATCTGATATATGGTATATTATTGGCTTTTATCGCATATAACAGTGTAATTGCAATTCACGCCCTCGTTATAGCTGGAGTGAGCAAAGCAATTTCAGCTTGGGTTATAATTCAAAAAATATTAAATGGGCAAATCTCTATTATGAATGCATTACTTAATTTAAATCCAATAGGTTTAATGATAGGAGTAATAATAGCGTTTATAGCTATTTTGCAATCTGGTATTTCAATGTTTAATAAGTTTACAGGAGCAACAAAAACACTACTTGGTGTTATAGTTGGGTCAATTTATGCAGCATTTTCAATAATAGGTAACATTTTTATCGGAATAATTAATATTGTAATTAATGTTATAAACACCTTAGTTACAGGAGGTTCGACGATTGCAGAAGCGTTATATAACATATTTGTGTCACCAGTTTCTACTATAAAAAATTACGTTATAAGCGTCATTAATTTTGTTTTAGAAGGTGTTAAAAAATTATTATCAATAGCTGATAAGGTGGCTAGAACAAATCTAGCAAGCTCAGTTGAAAATTTACAAGAACGTCTGGCTGACAAACAAGTTTACACCAAAGGAATGGTTAAATGGAGTAAAAACGCCCCTAAATTAGGGGAGCTTGGATATTTTAATGTCAAAAACGCATGGAACAAAGGAAATTCTGTAGGAGATGACATGCAAAGTAAGCTTAGTAATATGTTCAGTGATGACTCTAAAAATCTATTAAAAGATATGGATAGTAAATTAGGTAATATCGATAATAATACCGAAAAAGGAGCTGATTCCACAAAAGAATTCGTAGAAGATTTAAAACTATTAAGTGATATGGCTCATAGAGAATACATCGCAGAAATTACAACGCCAACCATAAATATAGAAATTAAAAACGACAATCATATTAATACTGAAGAGGATAAGCAAGATTTCATTAAAACACTTACAGAGCAAGTTAGCCTTGCGGTTTTAGGTGGAGCTAGAAAGGGGATAATAAGATGATATTAGATAAGATAACAAGACATTTTAATGATTTAACAAGTATGTATGAAATCTATATTGATAGAATATTATTGCCTATTGCTCCTTCTAAAATTGAAATCAAAACTAAAAATATGAATAAAACTTATGAATTAGTAAATGGTTCAGAGTTTAACTTTTTAAAAGAACAAGGTTTAAAAACTATAACATTTGATGCTATTTTACCAAGTACAAGGTATCCTTTTTGCTTATATAAAAATAACATTTTTAAAGAAGCTAAAGAATTTATTGAAGAGTTAAAAGAACTAAAAGAAAATAAAAAACCTTTTATGTTAAAAATTATAAGAGGTGTGCCATATAATGATAATATTAAGGTTTCTTTTGAAGAATTTAGTATTATTGAAAGTTCAGATGAAGGTAGAGATATCTTAGTTAAGTTTACTTTTAAAGAGTACAACGATTTAATAATAAGAGAAATAATACCTATAAATAAAAGTGGATTCGTAAATAGTATTAAATCTTCAGATTTAAAAGCAAACAGTACTAACGATTTGTTATTAACACAAGAAATTGAACATTTAGCTATTACAAAAATTAAAAGACCACTTTCAAGTAATATTGATTTAGCTACTAAAACTCAAAAGATTAATGCTAAAAATTTAATTTTGACTTCAAGAAAATATACAAGCACCCCTGATAAATTTGAGGATATTAAAAAGGCAACTAAAATCACAAGCAATCTTGAGAAATTGCCGAAATCGAGTTGGTGGTAAAATGCTAGAAATACAATTAAATAACAAGATTTTACAAACGGTTGGAGATGTGAAATTAAGTAGGTTCATGCGAGATAACCCAAGCAATCTGACTTTAAAATTTAGAAAAGAAGATGTTAAAAATTTAGAGTTAGGTGATGTTATAACCTTAAAATATAACAATCAAAATGCTTTTAAAGGATACATATTTAAAATCAATGAAAATGAAACAGAACTAATAGAAATACTAGCCTTAGACCAGCTTAGATATTTAAAAAATCAGCATGTGATGACTATAAAAAATAAGACTGCAACAGCATTAATAAAAGAATTAGCACATGAATTTAATTTGAAATTAGGAGCTATAGATGAAACGTCAATTGATATAGCAACAAAACAAATAATTATTGAAAATAAATCTTTATTTGAAATAATCTATCAAGCTTTAGATGATACAATGCTTGAAAATAAAAAAAATGGGCGTGTAGTTGATTATGTTTTATACGATGACTTCGGAAAATTAACACTAAAAAAACAAAACACACTAAATAGCGAGGTTGTTTTTGAAGCTTCAAATATCATTAAATACAGCAATAATAGAAGTATAGATAGTGAAACCTACAATAGAATTTTCATTTATTACAAAGATGAGAAAGAAAAAAAAGTCGATAAATATATAATTAAAAATTCTGATAAAGAAGCAAAATGGGGAGTTTTGCAAAAAGCATTTAGCGTAGAAAAAATTTCAAAAGATAAAGCGTCAGAATGGGGAGCTAAATTACTTAAATATTTTAGCACTCCTAAATGGTCTTTTTCTATAACAACTGTCGCAACAGATATAAACATAAGAGGTGGAAGTAATGTTTACATCAAATTACAAGTAAATGACAAGTTAATTCATAAAAAATTGATAGTTGATAGTGTTATTCATAAATTCACAAATAACGAGTACACAATGGATTTAAATTTGTTAGGGGTTGATGATGATGGAGTTAGTTAGTTTAATTGAAGAATTGATAAATCAATCAATTAATGTCAGTAAATTTTCAGATATTGAATTTGGAGAAGTTGTAGAAGAAAGTCCTTTAAAAATAAAAATAAATGAAATAATAATACTTGAAGAAGAGAATTTAATATTAACCACTGCCGTAAAAGAGCATGAGATAGATATAACTGTTGCATTTGAAACAGAAGAAGTTAATATTCCAGATGTTGATTCGCACACGCATAAATACATCGATAGTAAAGGAATAGTAGCAACCCCCACACCTTCTGACACGTTAGCTTCTGAAAATATTAATTCTAAACATAGACATTACGTAAAAGGAAAGAAAAAAATAATAATTCATAATGAATTAAAAAAAGATGAAAAAGTTTTATTAATAAAATCTATCGGTGGTCAAAAATACGTTGTTCTTGATAGATTAAGTGATTTAAAAACAGAGGGAGATTGGAAAGAATGATACCTAAAAAAGAAAGTGCAGAATATAAAATCATTAATTATCCGAGTCTTACATATAAATTAAATGATAATAATAGAATATATAATAATATTGATGGTATAGAAGCGGTTAAGCAATCAATATATAAAATTTTAAATACAGATAGATATTCATATTTGATATATTCTTTTAATTATGGTTTTGAAATTTTAGATTTAATAGGAGAACCATATAACTTTGTAATCTTAGAATTAGAAAACAGGATAAAAGAAGCATTGCTGCAAGATGATAGAATATTAAAAGTTAAAGATTTTAAATTTAGTAAAGATTTTGATTTGTTGATTTGTTCATTCGAAGTTGATACCGTTTTTGGAAATTTAAAAACTGAACAAAAATTTAATTTGTAGGAGGTGTGTATGTTTAAAAAAGAAAGTTTTGAAACTATTATGAATAGAATGCTATCTAGAATTCCTAATACATTTGACAAAAGAGAAGGTTCTATCATTTGGGACGCTTTAGCCCCCGCGGCACTTGAAATAGAAAGTTTATACTATGCTTTTGAGGGAGTAATGCAAGAGGTTTATGCAAGCACTGCTTCTCGAGAGTTTTTAAAATTAAGGGCGTTAGAGAGAGGACTTAAATCTTTTGAGGCGACAAAATCCATAATAAAAGCTAAATTTAATGTAAGTGTTAACAAAGGCATAAGATTTAAAATAAATAGTGTAATATTTAAAGTTTTAGAAGTTATAGATGTTAACGAGAATACATATAAACTGGAATGTGAAAGTTTAGGTGTCGTTGGTAATATTAGCACGGGAGATTTAATCCAAGTTGATTTTGTTAATGGTCTAAACACGGCTAAAATTGAAGGCGTTTTAGTTTTAGGAAAAGAGGAAGAAGATACAGAAAGCTTTAGACAAAGATACTTTAATTCATTTGAAGAACAAGCGTTCGGTGGAAACGTTGAGGAATATAAAGAAAAGACTTTAGCTATAAAAGGGGTTGGGGCTGTCAAAGTAACACCAGTACATAATGGTGGTGGGACAGTTAAACTTACTATACTAGATAGTAGCTATAATAAAGCAACCAACGAATTAATAGAGCAAGTGCAAAACGTAATTGACCCACAAAAACAAGGAAAAGGTTTAGGTTTAGCTCCCATTGGGCATGTTGTTACAGTTGATACACCGAATGAATTAGAAATAAACGTGCAAGTAAAAATACAATTTATTGACACTACAAATTTTAACAACAAAAAAAATGAAATAAAATCAATAATAGAAACGTATTTTAACGAATTAAAAAAAGATTGGGTTAAGGGTGCTATAACAATAAGAGTAGTACACATTATATCAAAATTATTAAATATATCAGGTGTTGAGGACATTATAGAAATTAAAATTAATGGCAATAGTAATAATTTAAAGCTTTCTGAGTCACAAATACCTAAATTTGTAGATGTGGTGGAATTATGATTAATACAATCTTAGATGAAAAAGTAAAACTAATAGAATATTTGCCACCAATAATGAAAACTTATAAAGAATTTATAGATATTACATCAACGGAAGATGAAGAATTAAATTTAATATACGAGTTATTAAAAAAAGAATTATTTAATAATTTCATAAGTACTTGCGATATAGAAACAATAAGAGTTTATGAAAAATTATTAAACTTAGAAGTTGATGAAGCTATAGATATAGATACAAGAAAATTCAATGTTTTTTCAAAATGGAATGGAGAGTTACCATACACAAAAAACACACTAATTAAAAAATTAGATTTTTTACTAGGCCCAGAAAGTTACAAACTTAACATCGATAATGATAATTATAAAGTATCTATCATAACTCAAATAATAAATGAAAATAAAAAGTTGTTTTTAATTAATGCATTAAGAAGTATGATACCAGCAAACATGATTATAGTGAATGATAATATTTTGAATATAAGTTTAGAAAATGATATATATATTTCGGGAGCTATATCAGAATATAAATCATATAGAATAGGAGAGTGAGAAAGTGGCACAATGGAATAAGCCTGTTATGACAAATAAAGGATTAGAGATACTTAATGATGCTTTGGGTGTTGACAACATAGAAATAACTAATGTGAAGGTGTCATCTAAAAAATTAAGTGAAAATCTAGAAAATGTTACTACTTTAGATGAAATTAAAAAAGTTATTCCGATTTCATCGATTTTAAAAATCGATGATAAAATAAAAATTACAGCAATAATTAATAATTCAGGAAACACGGCAGGATATAATCTTGAGACAATCGGAATATATGCTTCTAAAAATAGCCAAGAGATTTTGATTGCTATAATTACTGCAGAAAATAGTGATTTTGTCCCCGAAGATTCAGGAAAAGGTATAGTAACGATTAATTTTGAACTATTTTTAAACATTAACAGAAATGCTAATTTTTATATAAATCATAACACGAATGCTCTGTTGACTTTACAAGTATTTGATGAAAATGTAAATAAAAAACTTGTAAACAAAGCTGATAAAGAGCAAGTTATAACTAATTTAAAAATAACTAATAATGATTTAATATATACAAAAAATAATGAAGATATAACACTTAATTTTTTAGAAGCGTCTGAAACGTCAAGGGGAATGATAAGTTTAACTAAAGTTAAAGAAGTAGTAAATGGTTTAGTAACTAATGATAGAATAAAAGAACAATCCCTTTTAAAAATTCAAGAATTTGGTATAGGTAATACCTCTCATGTTAAAGAAATAGATTTAAATAAAATATTGCCTACGGGAATTTACAGTTCTAATCATAATTCAAAATTATTTAATCTTACAAATAGTTTTATTAATTTTTCTTATAACAGAAACTTAGGTGTACAGCTTATTATAACTGAAGAAGAAAAACCTAGAATTGTAGTTAGGTCTAGGAAAAATGTTGAATCATATTATCCAGAAATTGAAATATTTACTGAAAACAATTTAAAGTTCGCAACTTTTGAAGAGATATGGCGTGAGGTGTAAATATGGCTATAAACGAAAAAAGAGTAATTGATAAAAATGAAGAAATTAAAATTTTAAGAATTATTTTAGGACAAGGAGAAAATAAAAATTCTGGAGTTGAACAAGAATATAAAAAAGGTGACATCATGAAATATTTTAATAACGGAAGTGTCACTTTATATAAATGCAAAAAGGCTGGAACTTATTCAATACCAGATGAAACTAATTTTAAAAAAATAAACCTAAGAGGGAAATAACATGAATAAAAGAAAATTAATTTCTAGCACTGATATGTCTAAAAGTTTAAAGGCTTTAATTGGTAGTGATAAAGTAAAAAGTATAAATGATAACCTATTTAAAGGTGATATTATTTTATATAATGAACAACTATATAAGTGCAAAAATAGTGGACAATATACTTTACCAGATAAAGAAAATTTTAAAAAAGTTGGTTTGAGATTTTTAAATGAAGAATATAATGAAAAAGTAGAAAATGATATTGAAGAACTATATAAAAAAATGTATAGCGATTTTGAAGTTGGAGATAAACAAAAAATTGAATGGAGTACAAATAATAGGCTGAATGAATATTATTTTTTTAAACCTAAAGACATTACAAATTTTGTAATTTTAGATAGCACTAATAATAGAATGAGTTTATTCGCACTTATAAATTACTTAAAAAAATATTCAAAACTTGAAAACATTGAAGATATGATAGAATTACCATTAAATTTAGAAGAATATACTATTACTAAACAAAATTATGAGGAATACAAATTTAATTCTTTTGATATAGAATATTTATCAAAAATAAAATTAAAAAAAGAAGTATTTAATAAAGCTATTTTATCAGAATACGAAACAATACAAAAATACATTAAAAAACCAATAAGTGAAGTATCAGAGAGTTTTATATATTTCACTCATGAAAAAAAACAAGTTCATAATTATTATATAAATAAATCCTTTGGAAATTTTGAAAATGATAAAAATTTTTGTTTGAAATTAAATGAAAATGATGATTTTGCTTATGGAATATATAAAGAAAACACACCATTAGATTTTGGATTTAATTTTGATGATGTGGATGTAACTTTAGAATATAATACTTATTCAACTTATGAAGAAAAGAGAGAAAACGATTATGAAGAAATTAATCATTACAAATTATCTTTATCTTTTTCTGAAAATAAGATGAAGGCAAATGAAGAAATGAATTTTTTTGTGAAAGATGTCTGGCTTCCTTTCTTCAATGACATGCTAGCAAATGACAATAATGGAAAGAGTGCAAGAACGTTAAATGCTAATTTCAATAAATATGGAATATATTTTAAATTAAATAAAGATAATGATGGAATTTATGAATTTAAATTTAAAACAGTATTTACTGATAAGAACCAGCACGAAGAATATGGAAGTTGTGGTCAATGGGGTAAAAGATATGCGTACTATTTAAATGAAAAAAATGTTAGAACTGCAAATTGTAGCTATTGCACTTGGCAAGAACAGGAGATTGACACAATATTTTCATTTAAACTTGAAAATGGACAAATAAGAGAACAAAAACTAATTTTTAATGAAAAAACTAATAATACTGAAAAGTTCGAACAAGAATTTTTAAACACAGGTGTAACTTTTGAAAATAACTTATTGTGTTTAAAAGTATTCTATGCTATATGGTCTGTTGATGACGCAGGAGAGTGGAATGAATGGCAGTTTGCACACATAATACCACCATTTGAATTAGAATTTAAAGGAGAGTAATGATTGAATGAGTAAATATGTATATGACAAAAAAGGAGCTTATGTGGCTTCTTTTTTTGATGAAATAGAAGATAATGATATATTAAGTAATTATCCAGGAGCAATAATTAAAAATGAGTATGTAGAATATCCTAAAATAGAAAATAATGATGTTGTGAGTATGAATAATGATGAAATACAAGTTTATAAATTTAAAGAATATAAGGCTAATAGATACATTTTGAAATATAATGAAATCATTGATAATGATAAAGTAAAACAAATAATACTTAAAGATTTTGAATACACTGAAAATGGAGTACTTAAATTTAACTACGAAGCAAAAAGAGATTTTTTAATAAACAAAACTAAAACTTATGAACAAATAGAAAAAGAAAAACCATTTGAATTTAAAGGATATTTACAACCAAATAGAGAGCTTGAAGACCAAACATCACTATTAAAAATATTATCATTTATGCAAATGACACAACAGACACAATTTGATAAGTGGAAAATGAAAGACGCAGAGGGACATGAACATTATGTATCCTTAACTATTCAAGAAATGATGAAACTAGGTCAAATAATGCAATCTCAGACTACAAATGCAATGCAGAAATGGTCTGAAATGAGAGAAAAAATAAAATTAATGAGTGATGAAGAATTGAAAAAATTTGAATTTGAAAAAGAGGAAATTTTAAATGGTTAAGATTGCATTTTACAAAGATAATTATAAATGGTGGAGTAGGCTTATTAAATGGTTTACAAAAGGTAAATATTCACATTGTGAGTTATATATAGATAATTGTTTAATAGGTATATCAACCGAACAAAAAGTTAGAATTCAAGAAAATACATTGAATTTAAAAAAGTGGGATGTATTTGAATTGAAAGGAATTACAGAAAAAGATGTAATGTCTTTTTATGAAAAAACGAAGGGTAAAAAATATGACTGGAAAGGAATATTACTAACACATTTTTTTAATCTAAGAAGACATAGTAAAAATAAATATACATGTAGTGAATGGTGTGCTGAATTAATAGATAATAAACTTGATATATTATTACCTAAAAATTATTATTCAATAAGTCCACAAGAATTATATGAAGCTTTAAAATATAAAGGTTTAATGGTTTAGAAACAAGATAGATTAAAATTCTATCTTTTTTTATATATAAAATTTTTAAGAGAGGAGGTAGTATAATGGGATATAATTTTTCAAAATTAAGTTTAGAAAGATTAGAAAATATTCATCCTAAGTTAATTGAATTAATGAAAATTGCAATAATTAAAAGCCCTCACGATTTTTTAATCACACAAGGTGTTAGAAGTGCTAAATATCAAAATGAATTGTATCAACAGGGTAGAACTAGACCTGGAAAAATTGTTACTTTTTGTGATGGTTATGTTAAAAAGAGTAATCATCAAGCTAAAAATGATGGCTATGGATATGCATTAGACATCGCAATCTATAATCCAAAAATAAAAGGCAAGCTAGATTATGACGAAGTTAAATTAAAAGAAGTAGCAGCTCATATTAAGCAAATTGCTGAAAGACTTAATATAAAAATATCCTGGGGTGGCGATTGGAAGACATTTAAAGATTATCCACATTTTGAACTAAAATTGTAATTTGTATTTAATTAGAAATTAATAAAAATAAAAAATATAAAGGAGAAAAAATTATGACAACAAAAGAAATTTTATTATTAGTAGCAGGAGTATTAGTAGCAATATTTGGAGCATTAATACCATTATTTAGAAATCTAGCAAAGAAAACAGAGACAACAATAGATGACACAATCTTAGACTTAGCAATTCAAGCTGTAGCATTCGTGGAAAAACACTTTTTAGATAAATCAGGTTCATCTAAAAAAGCATTGGCAACCGAAATGTTAGGTAGAATGGCAGAGAAAGAAAGAAAAGCATTAACAGAAACTGTAGCTGAAAAAGCTATTGAAAAAGCTTGGGCAACACAAGAAATAGCAAAAGCTACAGAAAAAGATAAAGAAGAAGTTGAAACGGGGAAGTAGGTTCCCCTGCTTCGCTTTATAATTCTAACTTTTCGAATTTTAGTGATGTATTAAGTGATATCAAAAGGGATTATCATAGGTCATTAGTATATGCTGATGTAGCATTAAAGACCAAACCTTTTGAAATTAAAAAGACAGAGGTAGTAGCTAGAGCTGGTGCGACATGGTACTTTTAGGGGGTAGTTAATGGAAATAGGATTAATAGCTAATTTAGTTAAATTAATAGGAGATAACGGCATTAGCATAGTTGCTAGTGTTATCCTATTATATTTTACAGTAAAGAATTTTAAAGAAAACTCAGAAAATCAAAAAGAGATAATGCAAGCTATAATACTCGTTAAAGACAAGCTTGTTAATGGACATTTAAATAATGATGATTTAATCTCATATATTAGAATACATTGGAAACACCTATGTGAAACATATAAGGCTGAAATTCTTGAATATCTAATTAAGAATAATATAAAAGCAAATTACGAGAATATAAAGGTTGAATTAGATAGAAAGATGCTAAATATTATTAATAGAATGAAAGAAATAATAAGAAGTCAAACAAATGGAGTTAATCTTTTAAAGATAAATGATTTAATTATAGATAAGTACCATGTATTACATAATGGTTGTATGGATATATTAAAAAGTACAATTGAAAATAAAGAAGAGTATAAGGAAAATAAAGTAAGCTTATGTTCAACAGAAACGATAGCAAGAGCATTAATTAATCATATTGATCATTTAAATGTTGAAGTATTAGATATTATAGATAGTATAAATTTATAGGGCGATAGAAATATTGCCCTTATTTTTTTATTACAAAAATAAAAATATTTTAATTTGAAATATAAAAAAATACTATAGATTAAGTAAATATGTTTTTTAACATCTAAAAAATATTATAAGTCCCTTGACATATATGGTATAATATATTAAGGAAGGGTAAGGTGATAAATATGAATAGTGCATTAGATGTTGCAAGATATGTAATTAATTATTGTAATGAAAGAGATATAAGTATTACTAATTTGAAATTACAAAAATTGCTGTATTTTATTCAAGTTTATTTTTTGTGTTATTCTTCAAATAAGAGGGTATGTTTTAAAGAAAAAATATTTGCTTGGGAATTTGGACCTGTTGTTCAGGAAGTTTATGAAAAATATAGAGTTTATAAAGATAATTTGATACCACCTCAGAATGAAATTAATTTTAATGAAGAAGATACAAGAGATATAAATAGAGTACTAAATGATTTGGCTAATAGAAATCCATTCGAATTAGTAAAATTAACTCATAGACATTTGCCTTGGATAAATAATTATCCAAACGGAGAAATAACTTTACAAGAATTAAGGGATTTTTATGGATAAAAAAATCAATTGGAGTGATGCCATAGAATTTGAAAAAGAAAAAATAAATAAAGGTTTTTTTGAATATTTATTTACTGATATTAATGAGTTTAAATTAGAAAAAGAAAAATTTTTTTTATTAAAGGATTTAAAGCAATTAGATAAAGTTCAAATATATAGATTGATAAATCAGACATTACCAGGAAGAAAAAGAAATATTGAAAGATTTGAAATGAATTTAATTGAAACAATAAAATATTTGTTAGATAATCCAGAACTTGATGGAGATATTTTGGAAATGTTATTGTATATTCAAGAAATTTATACTATCTTTAAATTATCTCAAAAAATGGGAGAATATACATTTCAAATAGAAGAATATAAAGAAGAAAATAAGAAATTGTCCGAAGAATTAAAAAAATACAATGAATTTAAAAAAACATTTTATTCTTTAAAAAGAGAAGTTTTTAATTACAAATTTGATCTTATCGGTATAATAGCGGGTGCTTTGTCTATTTTTACGGTATTTGGTGTAAATTATTCTATTTTAACAGAAAGTTTTGCTAAAGCTATAAATGATAATCCTGTAAAACTTTTTTTGATGTGGTTCATATTTAATACTGGGTTATTATTTTTAATCAGAGGAATGTTTAGTACTATTAAGGAGTATTTTGGAACTAATAATCAAGACTTTGAATTAGAAAAAGATAGTGAAGAAAAAACTAAAAAAGGAATAATTTCAGCTATTTTAGAAAATAAAAATATTAAATTATTAATCTTAATATTATTTTTATTGTCTTTATTATTAACTTTTGGAAAATTAGTTTAAAAAATATAGATTTACTTTTTTTAGTAATGTAATTCAATCTTAATATAGCTAAATTTAAATGAGATAAAGTTTGATTATTGTTCTTATTTCAATTTTAAGTTATCTTTGTACAAATATCAAAATTATGTCAAGAGGAGGATATAGAGAAAACTCGGGAAGAAAAAAAGGAAAACCTAACAAAGATAATATTACATTAAAAAAATAAGTTATTTTTAGGTTATAGATACAGAGGAAGAATATAAGGAAATGAAGTCTTAGAAATCTATAAAAAAGAAAATAAGTGTACAACATCTAAGGCTATTATGGATATGATAATGTATTTTAAAAGGTAGGATTGTGCCTACCTTTTTATTATGAGAAAATTCATTTTTTGAGTTCTAAAAAGGTACTAAAGATTTAAAAAATTATATTATTTTAAGGGAAAAATAAAAAAATAATACATGATTTTTCTTAATTTTACTACATTTTTTGTTTATTTGCTTTATTGTTACAAATCAAGCAATAATACTTGTAAAAGAAAGGCTAGTTAATGGACATTTAGGCAGTGATGACTTAAAAATACAGGTAGGGTTGCATTGGTTAAAAATGATTAATATATATAAAAGTAATATGTTCAAATATATAATACAGAATAATATAAAAAAGAACATTAATCAGATAGAATTAGAACTAGATAAAATAAACATTGATATGTTAAATAGGAGTAGTGAATTGTTACGCAACCAAGCCACATATTATAAGTTTATAAGTATTATAAATTTACTTAAAACGGAAATAAATAAGGTTCATGAAACAACGATATCAATTTTAAAATCTAATATAGAATGTGGAGATAATAATAGTTTAGACTACAAGGAATTAGCTAGGATAGTTGAAAATCACATTAATCATTTTGAAAGCGAGATTATAATAAAGATAAATGAATTGAAGATATAGAAAAAAAAGGGTAGTGTTCAACGTGCTACCCTTAAATTAAATAAAAAAAGTAAAAATAGTAGTAGATATGAGAGTTTATGTAATCTTCTTATATAATCCTATACCCCTGAGGCAGGAGAGTTCCGCACAAAGTCTCAAAATCAACTACTCAAAAGTATTATACAACATTTTTTATTTTTGTCAACCCTATTAATCTTAAAAATTTTTCAGTTTTGGTTTTACCACTTTGTTTATTAATAGATTCATTTAAAAATTTTAATTCTTCTTCGGTGAGCCTAATATAAAATGGTTTAGACCTAACTAAACCAGTTGCCTTTCTACCCGCCCCTTCTCTAACACCCCCACGTGTGTTCTTTTTCATATAACCTCCTTAATCACCTCAATTAGCCCATTAATATTAGTATAATGTGTAGTATATATTTTGTACTAATTCACTTTTGTTTTCTCTAACCACAAATTCAAAGAAATCTTTTTCTTCATCGTTTTCGAACTCCATTGAATCTATTTCATTTTTGATTACTGAATCAATAACGTCATCGAAATTTTCAACTTGAATTGAATCATCATATTTGATAGTGTCAATCACTCTTTCTTCTAAACTTTCTAATAAACTTGTTAATCTTTTGTTTTCCATAATTTTTTCCTCCATATTTTTTTATTTATTTTTTCTTACTTCCTCTTTACATAACTAATATACCATATCTTTTGAATTAATGCAAGCGTTTTTTCAAAATAAATTTATAAATTTTTATTTCAATGTTCAAAAAGCTAGCAAATACGTTGTTTTTAATTGTAAAAATTTTTTATTTTTAATAAGGAAAATAACAGACAGTTGACATTTAAAAAATAAAATGATATTATACTTTTGAACTTAAAAGGACTTAAAAAAGACTTAAAAAGTTGTAAAGGAGCATAATTTAGAATTTTTTTAAGTATAAAATGTACCATAAAATAAAGGTGTGTAAGCCATAGTAATTTATAGTAATTTATAAATAGTCCTTCCAAGGTCGCCATGTTGTTTAGTGATAATAGCTACAGGGATACACCTAGAAACATTTCGAACCTAGAAGTTAAGTCTGTAAACGCCAAAAATACTTAGTAATAGGGAAGATAGGTAATTGCTAAACTTTTTTATTATTTATTGTTAATGATTTAAGTCTATATTGATATTTATATCTTTATAGGCTTTTTATTTTATAATATATATTTGACAAATGTTGGTATATAAGATAAAATTCAAGTTAGGAGGTAAAAATGACATTAATATATTATATAATACAAGCTGTGATTATTGCTTTGATATTGTTTTTAGGAATAATTACTATATTATTAATTATAAAATCTAAGCTAAAAAAAGCTAAAAATTTAAATAATTTGAAGCTAAAAAAAATAAAAAAGGTTGTTATAACTAATGAAACTTTACTTGAAGATGTTCCAGAAGGAGGGTTAAATAAAAAAACTTCGTTTTTTGTTTTTAAGGATGCACTTAAAAAAATTAACCAAACAGATACAGTAGAAGAAGTAATTCTTGATGTTGACAATATGAAATTGAATACAGTACAAATTGATGAATTAAAAGATTTATTTAAAGAAATGAATAAAAATAAGAAGGTTATAGCACTAGCATCTAATATTGATAATTTAACATATAGAATAGCTATGTTGGCAGATACTATATATATGTATAATTCTCTTAATTCATCTATGATATTAAGAGGATATTCAAGATCTTTTATATACTTTAAAAAACTATTTGATAAGATAGGGCTTAAAGTAAATGTATTACATATAGGAGATTATAAATCGGCAGGAGAAAATTATCATAAAGAAGAAATGTCTGAGGAACAAAAATCTTCAATAACTAGAATTTATGATAAAATGTTAGAAAATTTTATTAATGAAATTAAAGATAGAAGAAATGTAGATATTAAAGAAAATTTATTAAATGGTGATTTAGTTTTAATTAATCATATGAAAGCAAAAGAATATAGTTTAATAGATGGAATTTCTAATTTATATAAATTAGAAATAGATTATTCTAAAGATACAGAAAATTTAATGTCTTTTTCTAAAAAGGTTAAGATTAAAAATAAGAGTAAAAATGTAATAGGAGTAATATGTGCTGAAGGAGAGATTGTACCAAATGTTAATTCAGAAAGTATAATTACTTATGCTAATATGTCAGAAAGAATAAAATCTTTAAAAGAAATAAATAATCTTAAAGGAGTAATTTTAAGAATAAATTCTCCTGGAGGAAGTGCTCTTGAATCTGAAAGAATATATAAGGAGCTTAAAAATTTAAATGTACCGATATTTATTTCTATGTCATCTGTAGCTGCAAGTGGTGGATATTATATCTCTACTGTAGCAAAGAAAGTATTCTTAAATCCAAGTACTATTACAGGATCTATAGGTGTAGTAAGTATGTATCCTACATTTGATGAAATAAGTAATAAATTAGGATTAAATATTGAAACTGTAAATTCAGGTATTGCATCAGAATTATTTGATTTAAAACAACCTATTACTGATGAATTAAGAGAAAAACTAATTCAGAGTATGAAAGATGTATATATTGAATTTAAAAAGCATGTAATGACTGCAAGAGTTATGACAGATGAAAGATTAGAAAACATAGCTCAAGGGAAAATATGGTTAGGTGAGGAAGCTGTAGAAATAGGACTTGCAGACAAAATAGGTGGATTTGATGATTGTTTAAATTCTCTATTGGAATACTTAAATATTAAAGATTATAAATTACATTTTGCTAATAGAAAAATAGGATTAATTGATAGTGTTAAAAATATTTCAAATATACCATTAACACGTGAAATGATTAAAGGGTTAAATATAATTAAAGAAAATAAATATAAGCCTATGTACTTTATGAATATTAAGATAGATTTTTAAAGGAGATAAAATGAAAAAAATTATTGAATTTAATTATCATCATACTAAACATTATAAGGTGCAAAATAAGAGTAAGAAGACATTGTGGATAAGTTTATTACTTACAGCTATATTTGCTATACTTGAGTTATTTGGTGGAATAATATCAGGTTCTCTTGCATTAGTTTCTGATTCATTTCATATGATATCAGATGTAGTTGCCTTAATTTTTAGTATGATTGCTATATATTATTCATCTAAGAAACCTAATAATAAATATACATATGGCTATTTAAGAGTTGAAATAATTGCTGCATTTTTAAATGGTTTAGCATTAGTAATCATAGCACTTGGAATAATAAATGAAGCAATTAAAAGAGTACTTAATCCACAGGATATAAACTTTAATTTAATGATAGTTATAGCTATTATTGGGCTAATTATTAATGTATTACTTACTTTAGTACTTATGAATAGTTTAAAACATGAAGATAATCTAAATATTAAAAGTGCATTATGGCATTTTTTAGGAGATTTACTAAATTCTGTAGGAGTAATAATAACAGGTATTTTAGTTAAATGTACAGGTATATTATTATTAGATCCTATAATAAGCTCAATAATAAGTTTGATTATAATGTTAGGTGGTATAAAAATTCTAATAAAATCATTAAATATATTAATGGAAGCTGTACCAGAGGAGTTAGATGTAAATAAAATTAAAAATAGTATACTTGATATAGAAAATATTGAAAATATACATGAATTTCATATTTGGTCTATATCTGAAGGGTTATATAGCTTATCATTCCATGTTATTTTGAAGAAATATACAGGTGTGAATGATTATAAAATAATAAAAAATATATCTAATATGTTAAAAGAAGTATATGATATAGAGCATGTGACTATACAAATAGAAAATCCAGAAGTTAATATACATAAAGAATAATAAGTTATAAAAATATATGGCTTTATTCCTTGTTTTATAAGGAGTAAAGCTTTTTATTTTACAATATAAAGAGATTTATAAAAAAAATTTTTAATTAATACTGAATTTTTTATTTAAAATAAAACATTAAATAAATGCATACTTATTGCATGAAACACTGATTAATTCTATGTTTTTAGTAGTTGATTTTTGTTTTTTTAATATATATAATTAACTAAAAGGAAGTTTTTAGAATTGGGAGAAAAGAATGAAGAAAAGGTTTTTAGTTTTACCGATAATTTTTGGTATTTTTTCTTTTGCTGACAAAAAGTTAAATATAGTTTATAAAGCAGAAATTAGAAATGAAGGGAGATTTTCTAAAATTGAAAATTCAAATATAGAATATGTTCCTTTAAATTTAACAGTTTCATCATTAAATAATGAATATAAGGCTAATTTAATAATAAAAGGTGGAAGAAAAAATCTTAATTATTCGGATTTAGTTACTAGGTATGTAACAGGATTAAGGGAAAATAATCCAGTTATTATGAAAAATGGATATATTCAATATCAACAATATAATGATAGAAGAACACCAGATTATAATCAACTTGAAAGCTCTATATTTAGTGATAATCAGCAAGGGGGACATGATCATCATCACCACCATCATCATCACGATCATGATCATGATCATGACCATGAACATAATCATACAGATTTGATAGGAGAAAGTTTAGATATACAAGCTCCACAACAAAAGCATAATGTAAGAGAAAGTAATGATTTTCAGGCTAAGATTAGTTTAGAGGTTAATAAGAAAAAATATGGGCTTAAGTATATTAAATATTTAACATCATTTAATGAGGAAGAATTTAGATATAGAAAACATGATAGTATTTTTGAAGGAAGAATTACTCAAATTATAAATGACAATATAGCCATTAGTTTAATACCTAGAGTGATTACAAGAGAGTTTACACCATCTATATTAGAAGTTAATTCATATTTAAAATATAGATTAAATAAAGATGCTTTTATAGGTATTGAAATGTATAATGGTGGACAAATAAATTTATTAGATGAAAGAAAAATATATAGAAATAAATTTACAGGTTATTTTGATTATAACACAGAGAGAAGAAGAGTTCATGATTTTTGGGAGATTTTAGATCATGAGCATGATAAAATAGATCAATTTAAAGTTTCTCTTTCATATGATAGAAAATATAATGCTAAATATAGCCCATTAAACAGTCATATTTTAGATGGATATAATGATAATGAAAAATATGATTTAAAATTAAACTTAAAAAAATCTGATTTTGGTATTAAGGGATTATCTTTATCAAATAATTTCGTTTTTAATACAGAATTTAATCAAAGAGTTAATAGTGATAGAAAATATAAATTGAAACATTATTATTATTTTAATCAAAGTGATAATAAGACTATTGATAATTTTTATACGGTATTTGATAGAGCAAGAAGAAATGTAATAGTTAATATAGCTAATCAAACCACTTTAGGGACTAGTATTCATAAAATTAATGGTAAATATTTAATTACAAATCATTATAGATATGCACCTAATGGCAAAGATCCGTTTGAGTACTATGTAGTAACAGAGGTTATTAGTGAGGGACCTAATAGATTTTCAAATGTTATAACTAAAAAATATAATATAGATAATGTTAGTAAGATTGAGTATGTTAGAGGTAAAAATAAGGTAAAGGCAGTTAATGATATTAAATATGTAAATGATGTTTATAATGGAAATTCTAAATTAAATGAAAATTTTCTTTTATCATATGAAAGAAATTTGAAATTAGGATTTAGGGCTAAATTTGATTTAGAAAATAAATATGAAATGAGTGATTTAAATAATAAAAAATTATATGAAAATGATGTTTTAAATGGTGGATTTGATTTTAATTATATATATAATCAAAATGGATTAAATGTTAAAACAGGATTAATATTTAATGCAGCTTTACTTGCAAGAAAAGCAGATAAAAGCATGCTTTTGGGTCCGAGTATTCCTGAAAAAATTAAAAAAGAATTACATGAAAATACTGGATATTTAACTCAAGAACAGAATGAGGCTAATAAGTGGGTATTAGGAGAAGAATTCAAAATAAAACCATATATTTCTCTTAAATATTTATATGATTCAAAATTTGGTATTAAAGCAAATTTTGAAGTAGAAAAAATATTTTTCAAAACACCTTTTGAAAAATTATATTTTAGATATAATCCGGCAGATAAAAAAATAAGATCTAAGCCTTTTAGCTATAAATTAGGAATTGAGATTAATTATAGATATTAATTGTATTAAAAAATGAGAATTTCCAAATAAAATGAGAAATTCTCATATTTTTTACCCTATTATTTCTAACATATCATGATAAAGTTGTATTTCTATATCTATTTTTTCATTACTACTAGGATGTATAAATGAAAGCTTATATGCATGTAACATTTGTCTTTTAGCTATTTTATGAAAAATAGAATTAGGGTTATATAAACTATCACCAATAATGGGATGTCCTAAATGTTTAAGATGAACTCTAATTTGATGAGTTCTTCCAGTAAATAGTTCACATTCTATAAGAGAAATATCAAGATGAGGATAATTTTTTATTAACTTAAATTTAGTTTTAGCTTCTTGTCCTCTATCATCTATTATTCTTGCAAGTTCATCTCCATCCTTATATATCTTTTCTTCAACTATGATTTCATCTTTTTCAAATATATTTTCAGCAAGGGCTAAATATTTTTTAGTAATATTAGCTTTTCCAGACTGTATGAAAGATTGAGCAAAGCTATTTTTTGCTATCATTATCAATCCAGAAGTATTCATATCTAAACGAGAAATAAATCTGGGTACAAGATTTTTATTATATTTTTCTAAAAAATAGTAAACTATACCATTAGCTAATGTTTTATCCACCTTTTTTAAAGTAGGGTGGGTAAGTAAATAAGGTTCTTTATTTACTATTAATAAGTCATTATCTTCATATACTATATCAAGATTCATTTTAATAGGTAATAAATCAGTTCCTTTTTCTTTTTCTTTAATTGTAAGTATTCCAGTTTTAGGTAGTTTTGTTGTAGTTCTTATTTGCTTATTATCTAAAAATACCTCAATAGAACGTAAACTTCTTCCAGAATAATTGTGAAATTCACGTAAGTATTGAGATACTTTTAGTCTAAATGCTTTTTCATCTAGTATATATTTTTTCATTATAATAATTTAGGTATCATACAGATTGCATAAACTGGTCCTGCATGAGCTCCTACTGTCGCTCCTATTTGTACAGTTTTATCAGCAACTGTAATTTTATGATTATCTTTAATACTTTCTAGGATTTTATTAATATTATAAATTTGTTTTGAACTACCACCAAAACCAGTATATAGATAAATACTATGCTTTTTAGCTGCTTCTTGTATACTTTTTTCAAGATAAGAAATAGCTGAATTTTCCCCAAATACCTTTTTTTCTACAGTTAAAGTTCCTTGAGAGAAAGTAATTATAGGTTTTAATTTTAAGAAATCACCAATAGATTTTGAAACTTTAGTAATTCTTCCTCCTCTTTCAAGATATTTCAAGTCTTCTACAACTATCAATGTCTTAATTTTAGAAATAAATTTCTCTGACCAAATTTTAATATCAGAAACTGAATGTTTAAGCATAACTTTTTCAGCAGCTTGTTTTACTAATATTCCTAATGGGAAAGAAACAAGTTTAGTATCTATTTGAATAATATCATTTTCTTTATTTAAATTAGATCTAACCATTTTAACAGTTCTATATGTTCCACTCATAGAACTACTTATATTTAAAGTAATAATTTTCTTATAACCTTTATTAAATATATTAGTATATAGATTCATTAGTTCTTTAGGTGAAGGTTGAGCACTTTTGAAATGTGCATTTTCATTAATTAATTTATTCCAGAATTCATCTTTATTTATATCAACACTATCTTTATAGTGTTCTCCATTTGCCTCAAGTCTAATAGGAGTAATGAATATAGGTAAACCTTTAATATCATCTTCAACCAAATCACTTCCAGTATCTGTAACTATAGCTATTTCTGGCATATTTTCAGGTTTGTTTTCTATATAAATATAGTATTGATAATTTTCTTGCTCACCTGTTATAAACTTAGTTTTCGGAATGTTTAATAAAGATTTTATATCTTCATATTTTTCTTTACCTTCAACCACAGTTATATTTATTGTATTTTTACTGATATATTTTTCTTTTATTTCTTTAATTAACTCTAAAATATCTTTATTAGCATGTTTAATTTTAGTATTTATTAATGCTATATAATCATCTTTATTTATAGTTAAACCATCTACGTTAGTATCTCTTACTGCTTTTGTAATTTCTATAGAATAATTAAATTCTTCGTTATATTTAATATTTGCTAATATATCAAAGTAATTATTTAAGTAATAGTAACCTTCCATCATAGTTTTAGTTGGCACAACTAATACATTTTTTTCTGTTTTTTCAGCAGCAATATTTGCAGTTGAAATAACATTTTTATTATTAGGTAATATTACTATTTGCTTATTATTATTTATTTTAGCAATAGCATTTAAAATATCTTGTACACTCGGATTTTGGCTTTGTCCACCAAGTAATACAACACTTGCTCCTAGTGTTAAAAATTCTTCTTTTAAATTTAAACTATCAGCTAAGATAACATAAGAATATCTTGATAAATTAGGCTTAGGATTAATGAATATTTTAGTTTGTTCTTTTTCACTACTTACTAAACCTTCATTTTGTAATTTCATATTTTCTATTTTTATTTTTTCAAGATCTCCATGTTCAACAGCAAGTTCAAGAGCTTGTCCTGGATTATTTGTATGTACATGTATCTTGAACTTTTTAGATGTTTGTGCAAATACAGCTGAATCTCCTAATTTTAAAACACTTTCTTTGAATTTATCTATATCAAAATCTGCATTTCTAATAATAAATTCAGTACAGTATTTAAATTTAATTTCAGCTGGATCATGAGTAATATCTTTTAGTGTACTATCAAAATTTTTCTCTGTAGCTTCATAAGATACTATTTCATTAATTTCGGTTAAAGCCTTACTAATACCTATGAAGAAATAGTAAAGCCCCATAGCACCAGAATCTACAACTCCAGCTTCTTTTAATTTAGGTAAAAGATCTGGTGTCTTATTTACAGATTCTTCTGCTGTAGCAGTTAATATTTCTAACATTTTATCTAAAGATTCGACATCATCTTTAATTTCAAGTGCTTTTTCGCTTATTTCTCTAATGACAGTTAATATTGTTCCTTCAACAGGGGTATCCACAGCATTATATGCTACTTCTTTAGCACTAAGTAGAGCTTCAGCTAAATCAGCACTTTCAAGTCTTTTTTTATCACCTATTCCTTTTAAAAAACCAGTAATAATTTGAGATAGAATAGTACCTGAATTTCCTCTTGCCCCCATAAGTACAGATTCTTCTATAACATCTATTACTTCAGACATAGAACTTTTTTTTACAGTACTATTTTCTATATCATTTTTCATTGTTTCTAAAGTCATAGACATATTTGAACCTGTATCTCCATCAGGAACAGGATAAACATTTAATTCATTTAAATAGTCCTCATGTTTTTTTACCCATTTAGCCCCACCTATAAGAATACGTCTCAATCTTTTAGCATCAATGTACTTTATACCCATTCATATCCTCCTAGTTGTTGGCTCCATAAATTTTCATTAATTCTTCCAACTCTTTTTTCTCTTCTAACTCTTCTATTTTTTTAACAGAAAGTAAGATAGAATTTTTGTTACTATTTTTATCAAATACTACGACTTTAATTTTATCTCCAACATTAAATTGTTCTTTTGTTTGATCTTGAGATAATTCTTTTTTAGGAACTAATCCTTTAAAATCCTCAGTTAATCTAACAAGTAATCCACTTTCTAATATATCAGTAATTTCAACTTCATATTCTATGTTTTTGTCAAATTTAGAAGAAGCTACGTCATATGGAGATTTACCTAATCTTTTAATACTTCCAATTAAGTTTTTCTCTTCTTCTTTAATTTCTATTAACTTAACGTCTAATTTATCTCCAACTTTAATATTTAAATTTTCAGATCTATTCCATGAATATTCAGATTTTGGAACAAAAATTTCTAGATTTTCTTCTGTTTTTGCAAAAAATCCAAAGTCTTTAATTCTAGTTACCATAACATTTATTACACAGTTTAAAATACAGAAATCATCTAAACTTTCCCATATTTTTTCAAATACTGTTTTAGCACTTAGAACAATTTTTTCTTTTTCATCGTTTATATCAATAACTTCACAGAAGATTACATCTCCTTTTTTGTACTCTTTTTCTACATTACCTATTTTTTTGTAATATAGATCTGAAACATGTATTAAATCTTCTCTATCACCTAAATCAACTACAACACCGAATGAAAAAACTTCTTTAACAGGTGCATCTATATTTTGCCCTATATGATATTTTTCTCTAATTTTTAACCATGGATTTTCAACTAGTTGTTTAAGACTTAATTTTATTTTCTTATTTTCTTTATCAAGTTCAATTATTTTTACCTCTATTTTTTCTCCAACATTAAAATCTTTTAGAGTCTTTTCTTTATTCCAAGAAATTTCACTGCTATGTAATAGTCCTGATAATGCACCTAGATCAATTATCATACCATAATCTAACTTATTAGAAATAGTTCCAGAGATTTTATCTCCTACATTTAATTTATTTAAGAAGGCTTCTTCATTTTCTTTAATTATTTCAATTCTTGAAACAACTATTTCTTTTCTATTTTTTTCTATGACATCAAATTCTAATTTTTCTCCATTAGGACTGTATTTTTGATTTAACCCAGAATTTCTAAATGGAAGAAATGCTTTGATTAATCCACAATCAACTTTATATCCTCCTTTTATTTTTTCTTTAATTATACCAGAGATTTTATCTCCTTTTTTAATATTAGATAATGCTTCTTTTTTTTCTAAAATATTTTTTGAAACTATTAAGAACTCATCGTTTACTTTAACAACAAGAACCTTAATTTTATCTCCTATTTCAAATCCCTCTATTTCAGAAAGTCTGATACGTCCTTCTAACTTATTTTGAATATTTAGATATCCAAATTCACCATCTTTTCTGATTATAGTTCCTTCTATTTTATCACCTAGAGTTTGCTCTTTAGTAGGAAGATAATTTTCTAACATTTCCATAAAATTGTTGTTCATTAGTGTTCTCCTTAATTAAATTGTTCTATTTCTATTAGTTTCTGTAGTGAGTTAAGTAGATCTATCTCTTCTTTTTCATTATCACTATCTGCAATTATTTCAAATTCTCTACCTTTCTCTAAACCAATTAGTAGAATAGCCATAATATTTTTAGCATCATAATCTTCACCATTACACCTAAAAAAGACATTACCTGAAAATTTATTAGTAATGGCACATATTTTAGTAGAAGGTCTTGCATGTATACCTTGTTCATTTAATACTTTAACCTTAATTTTATTCATAATTATCACCTTAAAATATTAGTCTACGCTACACAATATTATACATTAATAATTTACAAATATCAATATTTAAGGATAAATAATTGAAAAAGCTAAATGTATGTGATATTCTAATATATAGGAGGTTATAATGAAACTATATACTGTTTGTTATTTAATTAGAGATGATAAATTTCTTATGCTTTATAGAAATAAGAAGGAAGTTGATATAAACAAAGGTAAATGGGTAGGTGTAGGTGGTAAAATAGAGTTTGGAGAAAGTCCACATGAATCTGTAAAAAGAGAGGTTAAAGAAGAAACAGGTTATACTTTAAATGAGTGTATTTTAAGAGGTATGCTTATTTTTGTATATAACGGTATAACTGAATATATATACGTGTTTACTTCAGAAGATTTTAGTGGAGAAATGATAGAATGTGATGAGGGTGAATTAGAATATATACATAAATATGAGATATTAGATTTAAATATATGGGAAGGAGATGAATATTTCCTTAAAGAATTGATAGATGATAAAAAAGATTTCTTTGTATATAGAATGGAATATGAAAATGATAAATTGATAGATGTAAAAAAGGAACAGTAATAAAAAAATGCTTGACAAAATATTTTATATGATGTAAAATAGTTCTTGTCTTAATGGGCTGTAGCCAAGCGGTAAGGCAGTGGACTTTGACTCCACGATGCGTTGGTTCGAATCCAGCCAGCCCAACCATTTATGCGTTTATCGCATTTTTTTTTACTCTTTTTTTGTATAGATACTTGACAAATGTAAATAAATAGAAGTATAATTATGTTATCAAATATAGAAAGAGAGATTTATGATGTATGATTTATCAATAATTGCAATATTTTTAGGTGGTATGTTAATGTTTTTCTCACCCTGTATATTTCCATTACTTCCAGTATATTTTGGAGTATTAGAGAAGGATAATAAGAAAATTAGGAATACAGCTCTATTTTTACTGGGTATATCACTTACATTTGTAATTTTGGGATTTGGATTTAATCTTTTATCGGATATATTTTTTAATCCTTTAGTTAGAATTATTTCAGGATTAATAATCATATTACTTGGATTACAACAGTTAGGATTATTTGATTTAGAGTTCTTAGAAAAAACTAAAACTATACAAATAAATAAAAAATATAATCATTCAGGATTAGAATCATTTATGTTAGGTGCGACATTTTCATTAGGTTGGACACCTTGTATAGGACCAATATTAGGAGCAGTACTTCTTCTTTCAGGAGAGAGTGAAACTGCTATTAGGGGAGCTATGCTTTTATTAGTATTTGTATTAGGATTTTCTACACCATTTTTAATTTTCACTATGTTTTATAACAAACTTATTAAAAAAGTTGAATTTATTAAAAGAAACTTGAATGTGATCAAAAAAATCAGTGCTGTATTAATAATATTAATGGGATTATTATTAATATTTGATAAACTTACAATAATAGTTGCTTATTTCAATGGAATAAGTATTTAGAAAATGGAGGAATATATGAAAAAAATATTGGCTATGTTTTTATTAGTATTATCTACACTATCATTTTCAGGAAGTTTAGATGATATTTCATTTAAAAATCAAACAGGACAAATTAAAAAAATTAGTGATTATAAAGGAAAAACATACATTAAAATGTGGGCTTCATGGTGTCATGTATGTCTTGCAACTATGCCACATACAGTAGAACTTTCTAAAGAGAAAGATTTAGGATTTAATGTAATTTCAGTAGTATCTCCTGGTCATAGAGGAGAATTAAAGGAAAATGATTTTAAAAAATGGTTTAAAACTACAGGTTGGACAGAGCTTACAACATTAATGGATACTAAAGGAGATCTAATTAAAAGAGCTAGATTAAGAGGATATCCTACTAATGTGTTTATTGATAGTAGAGGAAATATATCAAAAGTAATAATAGGAGCTATGTCATCTAAAAGAATTAAAGAAGAAATGAGTAAAATTAGTTAACATATGGCGACTATTATTTTAGTCGCCTTTTTTATTAAAATATTTCTTTGACAAAAATTGATTTAAATGTTAGTATTAGTTGGTATTGTTTATATATAATTAATAATAAATGAAATAAAATATTGCACTATTATAGGTTACAGTAACAAATGAAAGTACACTAATACTTTTAAATGATAATTGTATAACACTTGATGGTGCTTTTTAAATATTAATATGGGTTAAAATACGGATAATGATTTGGAGTAGCTATGAATGAATTTTGTTTTTTAGGAGATAGAGAATACGAAATTGTACATTTTATATCTTTTGAACAAAGCTATGAGGATTTGATTAAAGCATCGAAAATTAGAA
Organism: Streptobacillus notomytis; assembly: GCA_001612575.1. Lineage (GTDB taxonomy): Bacteria > Fusobacteriota > Fusobacteriia > Fusobacteriales > Leptotrichiaceae > Streptobacillus > Streptobacillus notomytis. Next base: position 25,178 of record LJRV01000156.1, on the reverse strand, counting down.
AAAAAATCCTTTTTCATATTAAAGATACAATTATAGATTCAAAATTTTTAAGCTATATGCTTAAGTTATTTAGATGTTCTATTAAAAATAATTTTGAAATATTTTTTATTATTAAAAATAGAGATATGATAGAAGATATTAATTTATTTGAATCAAAGAGATATTTTAAAATTTTTAATTCTATAGAGGAATATAATGAGCTTAAAATTTTTGCAGGTTATGAAGTAAAAATATATGATGATAATAATAATGTTAAGAATCTTCTTAAAGATGAATTAATAAAAAATGGGTTTGGTATAAAAGATAGAAATAGTTTTAATTTTTTAAATAAAAAACATGATAGTAGATCAAATAGCATATATATTATAGATTTTTCTAGCTACCAAGAAGAAAAAATTGAAGAAATAAAGAAAATAAAGAAAGAAAATCCTAACTCTATGGTAATATTAATAGCCTTTGAAACAGATATAGATAAGGCTTTAAATACTATGAAGTATGGTGTTAATAGAGTTATTAAAAGACCTGTTGATATTAAAAGTTTAGTAGGATCTATAAAAAGTCTTGCTACGTCAGCAGAATTAAAAAAAGAAAACGATAGACTTGTATCAGAAGTTTTTGATAGAGAAAAAGAAATTAGAAAATTATATAATGAAGTAAGTGAGGAATTAAGGCTTGCAGGAGATATACAAAAATCACTTATGCCACCTAAAAAAATAGAGTTTGGAGAATATGTATGTGAATATTTTTTTGAGCCTAGTATGAATATAGGTGGAGATTTTTGTGATTTTATAGAATTAAATAATGAAGAATTTGCTATAGTATTTGCAGATATTTCAGGTCATGGTATACCAGCATCTCTTCTTTCAACTATGCTTAAAGTTTTAATATATAATAATGCTAAAAAAGTGGATAAAGTTACAGAGCTTATGGAAATTTTAAATGAAGAAATAATAAACATATTTCCTAAGGGTAAATTTGTGTCTATGTTTTACTTAGTTATTAATACAAAAACGAATAAGGTAAGATATGCTAAAGCCTCTCAAGAGCCAGCTTTAATGTATGATAAGAAAAAAGATGAAGTAATAGAACTTGAAAGTGAAGGTCAAATATTAGGACTATTTTCTAAAAAAATTTTTCCTATACTATCATTTGAAGAAAAAGAAGTAGATTTTAATATAGGAGATAAAATATTACTTTATACAGACGGTATAACAGAAGAAGTTGATATTAATGGTAAATATTATGGTTTAGATAGACTTAAATTACATATAAAAGATTTAGATTTAAATATGATAATACAAGATTTAAGGGATTTTGTTGGTAAAAAGCCTTTTAATGATGATGTAACCCTATTAAAGATAAAAAGAAGAGGAGAAGAAACATGTTAAAAAGAAAAAAAATTATTGTTATTGATTTTGGATCACAATATTCTCAAATTATTGCAAGAAGAATAAGAGAGATGGAAGTATACTGTGAGATGGTGAGAGAATTTGATTTTAATAATTTAGAAGATGTTATAGGGATAATATTTTCAGGAGGACCAAGTTCAGTATATTTGGAAAATTCACCAACTATAGATAAAAAAATATTTGATCTAGGTATACCTATACTTGGAATATGTTATGGGTTACAATTAATTACTCACTTAAATGGTGGTAAGGTAGAAGCGGCGCAGGAAAGAGAATTTGGTAGAGCATTATTACAAGTAATGGAAAAAGAAAATCCTATATTTATAGATGTACCTAAAGAATTAAATATATGGATGAGCCATAATGATCATATTACTGAAATAGCTGAAGGATTTAGAGTAATAGCTAAAACAGATTCTTCTATTGCAGCTATAGCCAATGATAATAATGTATATGGGTTACAATTCCATCCAGAAGTATCTCATTCTGAGTTTGGTCAAAAAATGATAGAAAACTTTATTTTTAATATTTGTAAGGCAGAAAAAAATTTTGTAATAACTAATTTTATAGAAGAAAAAATAAGGCAAATTAGAGAAACTGTAGGGGATAAAAAGGTAATGCTTGGACTTTCTGGAGGGGTAGATTCATCAGTTGCAGCAGTATTGATTAATAAGGCTATAGGGGATCAATTAATTTGTGTTTTTGTTGACACAGGACTTTTAAGATATGATGAAGCAAATAGAGTTTATGATTATTATAAGTCTAATTTTAATTTAAATATCGTTAAAGTAGATGCAGAAGATAGATTTTTATCAAAATTAAAAGGAGTATCTGATCCAGAAGATAAGAGAAAAATAATAGGTAGAGAATTTGTTGAAGTGTTTAATGAAGAAGCAGCTAAACTTAAAGGTGGAAAAGATGTGGAATTTTTAGCTCAGGGAACTATTTATCCAGATGTTATTGAATCACAATCTGTAGAAGGTGTTTCACATACTATTAAATCACACCATAATGTTGGGGGACTTCCAGAAGAAATGACATTTAAATTGCTTGAACCTTTAAGAGAATTATTTAAAGATGAAGTAAGACAAGTTGGAAAAGAAATGGGAATGCCAGAAAGTATTGTTAATAGACACCCATTCCCAGGACCAGGATTAGGAATTAGGGTTATAGGAGAGATTACAAAAGAAAAAGTTAATATATTACAAGAAGCAGATGAAATATTTATTAATGAATTAATGAAAGATGGGCTATATCATAGTGTATCACAAGCATTTGTAACATTACTTCCAGTTAAAACTGTAGGAGTAATGGGAGATGTAAGAACATATGAATATGTAGCAGCTATAAGATCTGTAAATACAATAGATTTTATGACAGCAACTTGGTCAAAATTACCTTATGAATTTTTAGAAAAAGTATCTAATATGATAGTGAATAAAGTAAATGGAATTAATAGGGTTGTTTATGATATTTCATCTAAACCAGCAAGTACTATAGAGTGGGAATAGTTAAAAAAATCTTAAAGTTTTGTGTTTGTATGTTTTAGAAACGTATCACCTAAAGAGTAATTCTGATGTTTACCATCTTTACTGTATAAAGTAGTAAGGAAGGTATTTTCATGGAATATAGCTATGAATTCAAAAAAGAATGTGTACAGTTATATAAATAAGGGAAATGGGCAGATACATCTAAGAAAATCAAGGTAGAGATAAAATTAATTCTAATAAGTTATGGGAAAATTTTGAAGAAAAATTTACTAAATTTAATTATTTATTTGTTTTATCTTCATTCATTGGTGGATTTAATAAAAATTTGCAAAATATTGCGGATGGAACTTGTAAATGGCGGAGATAAAGATGTTGAAAATTTATTTTGTTTTGCTGAATAACTTAAATCTGGGAGACTATCATATAAGGATTCATTCAGTAAATATATAAATGATGAAATGAAGATGAGTATGAGTGTATAAGTAGTATATTTGTTGAAGGAGGAATATAAGTGAAGTTAAATCCAAACTCTAAAAATGTAATAAAGCAATTTAAACATATTAAGCATTTATATATATGTCTGGCAATAAAGATGATGGATTTTTAGAGTTATTTTTACTTCCTATTAATGCAAGGAATTTTGATTATAATTCTGTTTCTGACAATCTAATGGAATCGGTTGCAGATTATGCTTTATCATGGAAGATTAGAGATAAATATAAAGATAAGGTAATGACTCTTAGTAAGAAAGCAAGAGAAAAATTTAAGGAAGCTGCAAAAAATGATGGGTAGCTAGGAGAATTATTGTTGTTTTGTTTTTTGGAGGGGCATTTAGATGCTCCTAAGATTAAAACTAGGACTAAAAACATCTAATCAGCTTTATGTAAATGGGGCAGATGGAGTGCATTTGAAGAAACTCTCAGATAAAAAATATCAACTGATTTTTGGTGAGTCTAAGACTTATGATGATTTGAATCGTGCATTTTATAATGCTTTTAAATCAATTGGTGAGTTTGTTAATGAAGTAAATACAAAAGGCAATGATAAAAGTGGTATAAACTTTGAAAAGGGATTAATATCTAGCAATATAGAGTAGGATATTTTTGAAAAAGATGAGGAAGAAATTTTGAATGTGCTTTTATATCCAGAAGAAAAAGGAAACTGCAAATTTTCTTTAGATGATGCTTTTTCAATATTCATTGGCTACTAGATAGACATAAAAGATGAGCAACAGAAATGCTCAAATGATGAATTTCCTATTAAAATAGAGGGGAAAATTGCAAATCAGATAGAGGCTTATAAAGATAATGTTTATAAATTAATTCAAAGATATAGTTTATTAGGATACACCTTTTATGTATTTATAATGCCTTTTACTAACATTGACGATAATAGGAAAAAGATATTGAAAAAGGTGCTTGAATAATGAATGTAATGCAGAGAATGTCTAATAGGGCATATGAAGATCCGTATTTAAGGAGTTTAATTCATAAATTAGAAATCGATTACTGTAGAAAATTTTATACGAACTCAAGTCAGTTAATGCTAAATGAAAAAGAGATCTTACACTTATTACGATTTTCGGATATTTTATGTAGATCTGAAGAAAGTATGCATAGAAATTTATCTCTAAAAATAATAAGTTTACTGTTGGAATTAGAAGATGTTAGTACATCAGAATATTTTCGAATTATTGCTGCTAATACATTGGTCAAGTTAGGAAATTTCCCATCATTACCAATTATTGATAGTGATGGAAAGTATTTAAAGGTTGATGAAATTAGAAATGATTATATTCTAAAAGAATTAATGCAAGCATCTCCATTAGGAAAGCCATTTACAGATGCACAATATAATGTGTTTGAAGAAATGAAGAAAAGAAATCATTATAGCTTTTCTGGCAGCACATCTTTTGGTAAATCGTTCATTTTTGAGGCGTTTACAAAATATATAATAAAAGAACATAACAAAACCGATAATATTGCATTTATTGTTCCAACTAAAGCACTTATAAATCAAGTTGGGAATAGGTTAAAAGAGATTGTAGATGAGTTTGGATATAAGGTTATTACTACACCAGTTATTCCTAAAGTTTTTTTAAATCAGGATAATAAATATATTTTTATATTTTACAGATAAAAATAATCCCCAAATGGACTATCTTTTTGTGGATGAAGCTCATAAATTGCTTAGTAAAAAGGATACGAGAACACCATTACTTTATCATGCATTAGTGTTAGCCAAGAGGAAAAGTGTTAATATATATTTTGCATCTCCTAACATACCTAATGCGGATGTTTTTTTAGAGATGATAAATAATAGCACTGAAGAAAGCATGTCTATAATAGAATCGCCAGTTACTCAAAATAGATTTTTTATTGATACCATAGAGAATAAGTCTTTCATGATATCAGATTATGGAGATGATATAGTTTTTCCTAAATTTGATTTCAAGGAGAATGATGTAATTGGTAATTTGCAATTGGTTTTAAAATTATTTTCTGAAGATAGACAAAGTATTATTTATTGTAATACAGTAGATAAGACTATTCAAACGGCTATCAATTTTGCAGATAGACTCTCTGAAATTGATTCTGAGGAAATAGATGAAGTGATAAAACTTATAGATGAAAGGATTCATCATCAGTATTATTTAAAAAAATGTTTAAATAAGGGTATTGCATATCATTTTGGTGGGATACCTGAAGAAATAAAGTTGAGAATTGAAAATTTATATAAACAAGGATTAATAAAATTTTTGTTTTGTACATCAACATTGTTAGAGGGAGTAAATTTACCAGCTAAAAATATTTTTATTTTAAGTGAAAAAATAGGGAATGGTAAAATGAGAAATATTGATTTTTGGAATTTAGCAGGAAGAGCGGGTAGATTAAGAAAAGATATTTCTGGAAATATCTTTTGTGTTAACTTGTATAATCAAAAAGGATATTGGAAAGCTTCAAAAAATGTGAGCATACTCAGAACAAAAGATATATAAGAGATTTGATTCGTTTTAATTGTAAGTACATACAAATCACACTAGATGGAACTAAAGATATACATGATACAAGAAGGATAAGAAAAAATGGAGATGGGACATTTGATGATATAATATCAAAACTTCATTTGCTAAAAAAATACGAAGATGATTTACATGTTGTAGTACGAGTAAATATAGATAAAACAAACTATAAGAGAGTTTCTGAGTTATTAGAGTATCTAAAACAAGAAAATTTGGATTCTTTTTCTATTGATTTTGGAATAGTAAGAGGAAGCACAGAGTCGTGCAATGATTATGAAGATAACTGTATTCCAGACAGTAATTTAGGACAAATTATGTCTGAATTATGGGATTTGAATACTAAAGTTGAGAGTAATATAGTATCATATCCAATGAGAAAATGGACATATTGTGGTTTAGATTGTGATAATAATTTTACAATTGATCATCTTGGAAATGTATATAAATGTTGGGAACATGTTGGAAATGAAAAACATTTAATGGGTGTTATTTCAGCAAATGGGGATATTGTGAATGTAAACCCCAAGTTTTATAAGTAGATGACCCAATCTCCAGTAAATAATGATGTCTGTGGTAATTGCATTTATTTACCAGCCTGTAGAGGTGTCTGTAGATCTATTAGTTTTGATAAAAATAAAGATTTTCATACATCTCAGTGCTTTAAAATTAAGGGGGTATTAGAGAAAGAGATAAAGTTGATTTTTAAAGATAAAATCTCGGAATAAATATCCAATATAGTAAGGGAGGGAAATGGCATTATTATAGAAATTAAGAAAACGATCAATAACTTGATATATGGAATAAAAGAAGTTTTTATTATTTCGAGGATATACATCTTTCTTATTATACTATTAGCAATATTTTCAAGTTGTATGAAAATATTAAATGTCTATTTCATTAAACTTATTGTAGATAGTATAGAAAAAATAGATGCAAAAAGTTTTATTTTTTTAATAGGAGTGTTTATTAGTATTATTATAATAGTTAATATACTAAATTCAATAATATCTGCTGTTATTCTACCTAAAGTAAATAATAAAATTGAATTTGGCTTGAAGAAAAAAATATATAATATATACTTCAATATTGATGATGCATATGAACTATATAAATATGATTTATATTTTTTTTCATTAAAAAATATGGGGGTATTACCAGATGTTACGGGGTAGATTGGAATAATGTTGAATAGTATTTTTAGTATTTCGGGGCTATTATATATCTTTTCTTTATATGATTTTTCAATGGTGATCTTTGTGTTTGTAGGGGTGATGATTTCTTTTATGGCAGTAGTTATTAAAAATAAAATAAGCTATAACATTACTGTTAAAAATATACCAAATGACAGAAAGATAGATTATATAAATAGGTTATTTTATGTGCCTGATTATTCAAAAGAAGTGAGGACAGCAAATGGTGATATTTTCTTTTCGTACTTAAAAAGGGCATACGATAATTTTATTTATGTATATTTGAAAAAAGCTAAAGAAATAGCTTCATTAGAATTTTTTTCGAAAGCATTGACCTCATTAATTATTGTAGCAGTTTTGTTTTTATTAGGATTTAAGGTTATTAAAGGTGTATTTACATTTAGTGCATTTACCATGCTTTTTACTGGAGCACAACAGATACTTTCTGATTTAAATAATCTATTCTCTAGTTTCCCGCAGATATATTCATTATCTCTTAAAATGGGGAAAATTCTAGAATTTATTGAATTAGGAAATAAGAATAATTTTACAAAACATGGTTTGTCTAAAATAAAAGAAATAGAATTGAAAAGTATAAGTTATACTTATTACGGCAAGAAAAATATTCTAAAAAACTCGAATTTAGAACTGAATGCAAAAGATGGAATTGTAGCACTTATAGGAGGAAATGGTTCTGGTAAAAGTACTGCTATAAACTTGATTTTAGGAATATTGAAGCCATCGTCAGGCAAGGTCCTTGTGAATGGAATTAACATTGAAAATATTAACTTGAATACATATTACGATAAAATATCAATAGTATTTCAAGAATTCTATGTATTTTCATTTTCTATATATGAAAATTTAAGTGGGACTAGTATTATCAATGATCAAAATGAAAACAGGGTGATAGAAGAATTGAAAAAGGTGGGTTTATATGAAAAAATTATGCAATTTGAACGAGGAATTCATACGATAATTTCAGAAGAGTTTGAGAAACAAGATGGTGGTTTTTCGAGAGGAGAAATGCAAAAGTTATCATTAGCTAGAGCAATATATAAGGATGGAGATATATTTATTTTAGATGAAGTTGATAGTTTTTCTGATGAACTGTATAAATCTAAACTTTCTGAAATAATAAAAGAACTACGATATAAAAAAATCATATTTATAGTTACACATAATAGAGAAATTCTATCTATTGCAGATAAAATTTATCAAATAAATGAATCAGAAATATTTCTAAATAATTGAAATATAAAAAATATTGGAGTAAATTGATTTAATAAAAAACTCGAACAATAATATGAAATTTTACGATATGGTCTTGTAACCTATATTCAATAGGTGAAGGACCATTTAGTTTTTCTTTTATAATTTGATTATACCATTAATTAGTATATATGTATTTTTATCGGAAACTCCATTTTTTATAATAATTTAAAATTTAGTGAATAAAGATTTTTATAAGATGATTTTTAGAATGATTTTACTTTTTACATTGTAAACGCTTTAATTATACTAATTACTTTCTTCCTTGTATAATATCTCAGTGGCATTTATATTTTTAATCAGGATATTCTTTTTACTTTAGGCTATCTCACAAGATCAATTTGATTTTTTTATATATTACTTAATTTTTGAATTAGAAATTATTTTTATACTTGAAATATACTAAGGATAGTGATATACTAAGGATAGTGATATACTAAGAAGGGAGGGAGTTAATTTATGAGAGACAACATTTTAGGTGGTGCATTGACAGAGGTAATGTTGTTGATACTCTTGTCTTTGTTTTCTGAATCTTACGGTTATAAAATTCAGAAAAATATTAAAAATAAAACATGTGGTAGAGTTAATTTGGGGATGGGGACCTTGTATGGAGCTTTAAAAAACATTCAAAATAAAGGTTGGATTAAAGAATCATCAACGGAACAGAGAAGAACATGTTATGTTATTACCAATATTGGTAAACAAGTTGTATTTGATGAATATCGACGAATGAATGAATTGATAAACTTAATAGAAGAAATAGGAGGGGATAGATATGAAAAAATTTAAAATATTTATTGACATAGCAACAAGTTTACAACCTTGGATAAATTCGTGGGCTACTAAAGGCTTCAGATTGATGGATATAAAGGGGTGTATGTATACTTTTGAAAAAACTGAAAAACAATTCAGGTACGCTGTACAGTTTATAGGTGCGAATTCATACAAAAGCAACAAACAATATACAGAAATGTTAAAAGAATCAGGTTTAAATGTTTTTTTGAGACCAATTAATCAATTAAGTTTTAATTATGGTAAAATACGTTTTCGTCCATATGTAGAAGGAATTGATAAAGTATCAACGTCGTTAAATGGATACAATAAAGAACTCTTAATAGTTGAAATGTATGAAAATGAATTTACGGAGCTATTAACTGATAGACATGATTTAATTAAGTATTATTCAGGTATTAGAAATGCTTATATGCAAGGGTTGATTTGCGTTGTTGCTTTATTTATATTTGGGTCATTTAATATAAATTTCTTCGAATTGCATTTAAAGGAGATGATCTTTTTGGGAGTTCTTTTTGTTTTAATAGTTATATTATCTAGTATAGTGTATAGAATGCAAAAAAATATAAATATAAATAGAAAAAAATAATTACTTATCTGTTTTGTTAATATTATTTTTCATAATAAAATTTAATCATTACTAAGGAGGTACACTTAATATTAATATGTAATAAGAATTAGGAGAATATATGTGGAGATTATTTGTATCAATAAGAAAATATTATATCTATGTTTTTCAAATTAGTTTTAATTACGCTATATTGTCCTTTTTAAAGAACTAAAAACTGAATATGAGAAGAGTCAAAGAACTTTTTACTGTTCATATATAAGAGGATTTCGCATGTCAAAATGCCGAGATCCTCCTTTTTTATGCTCAAAAATCAAGAAAACGAGTAAAAAAGGAGGATCAAAGGGTGTCAGACAAAGAAAAATATATTTATATCAAAGGTAAAAAGATTTATGTACCTGACGAAGTATATAGAGCATATAAAAAGGGCTTAATCATGAAGTTCATTTAAAAAGATTAGACAGAAAGCGTGGTGTATTTCATTTTGGAGACTTTAACACAGGTATTGTAGATATTGCGGATAATACTGTTGATGTTGAAAAAATCATTGAAACTAAAATACTTATAGAAGATCTGTATCGTGCATTAGACAGCCTAAATGATGACGAGAGAAATCTAATCGAAGCACTATATTTTGAGGATAAGACTCTCACAGACGTTGCAAAACAAGGTGATACAAATCCGAAATCAGTAGACTAAGAGATAAAATTTTGGAGAAGTTGAGAAAACTTTTGGATAAGTAAATTAAATAGAGGACAGAGAAAAAATATCTTTGTCCTCTATTTTTGAAATTTTAAAAAAATATTCAAAAATAGTGTTAAAAGTTGTCCTGAAAGTAAGGTTTATATATAGAGGGACTTTTATACCTCGTTATATATAGATTTGAACCTTGACAACTGAATAGACCAAGACAAGACGTTAACCGATAGTGGAGCAATTTACAATTTACGCTAGGATAAACCTGCTAAGAGAGAGTGGTTTAAAAGAATACCTGCATTTGTAGAGGATACAAGGTTTGGAGCGATAAATATTTTTGTAAAGAAGAGGGTGGCAACTCTTGTGCGATGATACTATCGGGGATAATGATACTTCTACAGTTGAAGCCGGCTCATCTTGAAAAGGGGCGGAGGTGAAATTCCTATGTTGCAGCCAATGCACTTGTCAATGTCAAAAAACTTACTTAAAGAAAACAACAAAGAAAGGAGTTTTCTAAATGAACATAGAAGAATTAACAAGATATAAGAATATGTCAGTGGAATATATAGATAGAAAAATCGTCCCTGATATTGAAGATATAAAAAATAATAAAAGCATAGATCCTATTTCCGTGTATTTTGTGAATATAGGGAATGTGCTTGTAAAATGCACTTATGCAGAAAACGGAAGATCCTTAGAGGATTGTTTTCTGTCATATCTAAAAAAGAAAGCAATGCTGCTTGATTAAAAATATGATAAAAGGGGCAGATTTTTTTATCCAAATGTGGTATAATCCTTAACAAATAGGGATACAACTGAATATGTGCTGAAATGACTCCAAGTTATCATATTTCTCTTGAAAAGAATATGAAAGTTTGGATGTTTTGTTGTATATAAAAAAATTAAAGGTCCAGATATATTTAAAGTTGCAATGTATCTTAGACTATCACAAGATGATGAAAAATACGATGTAGACTTTAAAATAGAAAGTAACAGTATTTCAAATCAAAGGGATTCAGATAAAAGAATACATTAATAAGAATGAAGATATGGAACTTATAAGTGAATATGTAGATGACGGGTACTCAGGTATTAATTTTGAAAGGCTATCTTTTAAAGATATGATGGAAGATGTCATTACAGGAAATATTAACTGCATTATCGTAAAAGACTTATCAAGATTTGGAAGAGATTATATTGACAGTGGAAGATATTTACAAAGATCATTTCCTTCTCTTGAGGTAAGGTTTATAGCTTTAAACGATAATTATGATAGTTTTACAGCAAGTGAAACAGAAAAGAACTTAGTTATTCCTTTTAAGAACTTTATCAATGATAATTATTGTAGAGATACATCTGCAAAGGTAAGAAATGTTTGTAAAGTAAAGAGAAAACAAGGGCAGTTTATATCGAATTATACTCCTTATGGCTATGAAAAGGATAAAGAAGATAAGCACAAAATTGTAATAGATAAAGAAGTAGAGTATGTAGTGCAAAAAATCTTTACTATGAAACTCGAGGGTTATAGTTCACTTTCTATTGCAAAACACTTAAATGATAGTGGAATATTATCTCCTATGGAATACAAGAAATCGAAGGGGATTAGGTATAAGACAGGCTTTAATACAAAGGCTGTTGCAAAGTGGGATACGCCAGCAATCAATCGTATTCTAACCAATGAAATCTATATTGGTACGCTTCAACAAGGGAAAAGAGAGAAGATAAATTATAAGCTTGATAAAGTTATTTCTAAGGATAGAAGTGATTGGATTGAAGTTGAAGATAATAATGAAGCTATTATTGATATAAATGACTTTGAGATTGTTCAAAAACTTTTAAAATGTGATATAAAAGCAAAAAATTGTGGAGAAAAAGCTGATTTGTTTTCGGGGTTATTATTTTGTAAAGACTGTAACCAGCAAATGACTAAGAAGGTAGACAAAAGAGGAAAATCACCAACAATCTACTATATTTATTCCTCATATAATAAAGGAATGGGTTGTAGTAGACACTTGATAAAACAGGGAAATTTAAAAGTTGATGTTCTTGAAATGATACGCCACTATATTAAATCTCTTGGAAAGTATGAAGCCTTTTCTGAAAAGATAAGAGAAATGGAAGTGTCTTATGAACTCTTCAAAAAAATTGATAAAAGACAAGAGCATACCAAGAAAAGTAAGGCTAAATTTGAACTTATAAAATCTTCTCTTTATCAAGACTTAAAAGAAGGGTTAATATCTGAAGAAGAGTTTTATGATATGAGAGAGTTTTATACAAACCGTATTGTAGAAAGTGAATTGATTTTAGAAAAGCAAAATAAAGAAATTACAAGGCTATATAAAAAGAGCTTAGGAAATCAGAACTTTTTTCTGAGATTAAAAAGTATAAAAATATCAATACATTAGAAAGAGAACTTCTTGTAAGGTTAATAGATAAAATATATGTCTTGGAAGATAAAAGGATAGAGATTCATTTTAACTATGATGAAACCATAGATGTCATTGAAAAGATAAATCACTATACTAATCAATATCCGGAGAAGATCAGGGAGGTGGTATAGATGGCAAGGACATCAAATAGACGAATAAAAGCGGAAGAAAGCATAAGAGATAAAGTAGAAAAAAATAGTTTTCTGACTGCCATTTATACAAGAATTTCAAGAGATAAAAAAGAAAAGTCAAGTGATTCTATTGAAAACCAGATTGCTTTTTGTGAGAGTTATATAAAGAAAAATGAAGGTCATACCTTGGTTGGAATATATAAAGATATCTCAAAGACAGGAACAGAATTTGATAGACCTGATTTTGAAAAACTCATGCAAGAAGTTATAACAGGAAAAGTAAACTGCATTGTTGTAAAAGACTTATCTCGTTTTGGAAGAAACTATATAGAGCTTGGGAATTTCATAGAAAAGATATTTCCGTTTCTTGATGTAAGATTCATTGTTGTTAATGATAATTTGGATAATTTTCATATGGAAGATCCTAATAAATCACTTGAGGTAATCTTAAAGAATATTGTTAATGAAACTTATGCTAAAGATATTTCAAAGAAGATATCCACATCACATCAAATTAGAATTAAACAAGGGAGCTTTATTTGTGGAGCAGAACCTTATGGATATATAGCTAAAAAAGATGAAGATGGGATAAGGAGACTCTATGTAGATGAAAATACAGCTCCTATTGTAAAAGAAATCTTTGATGCTTATTTGCAAGGTTTCAGTACGCTCGATATTTCAAAATTACTTCATAAGAAAAGAGTATATGTAGCAACGGATTATATGAAGTTTGGAAAAGCTATAGCTGATGAAAATGAACCTATAAGAGCTTGGATATCGACAACAATATTACAAGTGCTTAAAAATTGTGTATATACAGGAACACTTATTCAAGGCAGAAATCAAAAGCATTTATTTGAAGGTAAAAAGAGAGAAAGGCTTGACGAAGAAGATTGGACAATAACAGAAGATGCCCATGAAGCAATTATCTCACTTGATACATTTGAAAATGTGCAGGGGAAAATTTCATCAAAGTCTAATCCCATTAAAAACAGCAGAAAAGAAAATAAGAATGCTAAGGATGATACAGTATTTAGAGGAAAAATCTATTGTGGGATTTGCAAGAGAAAAATGAGCGTACACAGGCAAAAAGCGGGAAGAAAACTGTATTTTATTTTAGTTGTAATCGCTTTAGAGAATTTACAACAGAAAAATGCGGAACATCTATTACAGAAGCTACTCTTGAAAAAACTGTTAAAGCAGCCTTTGATATTATTCTTGCAAATAACAGTAAAAGTTATAAGACTTATTTGAATGCTTATGACAATCTTAAAATAGAAATGGATAAGAAAAATGAAAAAGAAATAACTGAGATTGAAAGAAAAATTTTAAGCTTTAGTAGACTTCAAAGTGAGAATTATGAAAAATATGTTTTGGGCAAGTGGAGTAAAGAAGATTTTGAAAGAGAAAAAGGACTTCTTAACAAAAAGAAAGCAGAGCTTGAAAGACTAAAAGAAAAGCAAGTTTCTATCTTTGATAGAGAGGTATTTGAATTTGAAGAAGGACATAAGTACCTTATAGCACTTTTTAAAGGGAAAAAAAGAAATGGGATAAAGACTTTGTAGATAGCATCATTGATAGGATATTTATAGGGAAAGATAACACAATGGAAATCAAATTTAATTTTGAAAAAACTTCTGTGCTTACTGAAAAACTCGGTAGAAAGGTAAGGAGGAGCTGATATGACTACAGTAGATTTTTACTTAAAACTTTCCTTAGAAGATGGAGACTATAAAGATGAAAGCAACAGTATAACTTCTCAAAGAGAAATATTAAAAGACTATATCAGTTCAAGAGAAGAATTTACCGGAGTTAAGATTAGAGAGTATATTGATGATGGATACACCGGAACAAACTTTAATCGCCTGGCATTTCAAAAGATGATAGGTCTTGTGAAGAAAAATGAAGTAAAGGCAATACTTGTAAAGGACTTATCACGATTTGCAAGAGATTATATTGAAGCAGGTGCATATATCGAGCAGATATTTCCTTTTATGCAAGTTCGATTTATTTCTGTAAATGATAATTATGACAGTAATAATAATGAGAATGGAATCAGCAGTTTGGAAGTGCCATTTAAAAATCTTGTATATGATTATTACTTAAAAGATATTTCACAGAAAATGCGTTCATCAGTCAGAGTAAGACAAGACAAAGGATATTACTTTGGGTCGAAAGCTCCTTATGGCTATGTAAAAGATGAGAAAGATCATCATAAGCTACTTGTCGATGAAAAGGTAAGACATAATATTGAAGAAATGTTTGAAAGATATTTATCTGTAGAAAGTATGCTTTCTATTTCTAAAGACTTTAATAATAGAAGAATTCTAACGCCTGCCAAGCACATTGGGTTAAAGCGGGGGATTGGAATTTGGACTGGTCAGATTGTAAGATATGTATTAACACAAAGAGTTTTAACTGGAGCGGTTATAGGTGGAAAGACAAGGGTGCAAGAGGTTGGTTCTGATAATCGTAAATGGGTTGACAGTAAGGACTTGATAATACGAGAAGATATGCATGAAGCTATTATCTCTAAGGAAGACTTTACTAAAGTCCAAGATATGTTAAACAGCAATGAAAAGCGTATAAGTAGAAATCGAAAAAACTTTCATATACTTCAGGATAAAGTCTATTGTGGTAAATGCCATCATAAAATGAGCTACACTGTTAATTATGGAAAAAGTGATGGATATTGCTGCCCTTATAGATATAAGGCAAAAGATTGCGGTTGTATGAAAGGAAAAATAACTGCATCCATTCTTGAAGATATAGTGGCAAAAGAAATTAACTTATATACAGAGGATTTTCTTGAAAAAGAGCAGACAAGGAATATTGAGTACAAAGTTCAAAACAGTATTTGTGAAAGTCTGCTTGAAAGAAAGGATAAACTTAAGGTTGATAAAGAGAAATTGCAAGTTAGTAAAATGCAGTTATATGAAAAACATAAACAAGGTATAATGGATAAAGAAACATATTTATCTCAAAAAGGCATTTTATCCAAAAAATTTGAAATCACAGAACAAGAAATTTTAATAATAGAAAACAAGATAAAAGAAAATACTGCTTTAGGACATAACTTAAATGTAAATAAGTTAAAAGAAGCTGTGTCAAATGGAAAACTTATTTTAGAATGGATCAATGAAGTCATAGACAGGATTTATGTTTATGATAAAGACAGGGTAGAGATTATTTGGAGATTTGAGAAAGGGTAGGGAAAAGATGGATAAAAAAGATGAGATTATGCTTGTAAATCAGGAATCCCTTGTGGAAAAAATTTATATTGTCAGAGGACAGAAAGTTATGCTTGACTTTGAATTGGCAGAGATTTATGGGTATGAAACGAAAAGATTTAATGAACAAGTCAAAAATAATATTGAGAAATTTGACGATGATTTCAGGTTTCAACTTACAAAAGAGGAATGGGAAAATTTGAGGTCGAAATTTTCGACCTCAAAATCAGAAACGGGTTCAGGAGGAAGAAGATACTTACCGTATGTGTTTAGTGAAGCCGGAATCTACATGCTGATGACGGTTCTTAAAGGCGAGCTTGCTTTCAAGCAGAGCAAACTAATACGCACTTTCAATCAGATGAAAGACTACATTGTAGAAAACCAAGGCTTGATTGGACAGAGAGAATTTTTACAGCTTTCCATGCAAATAACAAGTAATATTGTGGAAATGCAGGATTTAAGACGAGATTTGAGAGATGTAGAAGAACAGGTGGTGGATGTAGTGGATACTTTAAGTAATGTTGTTCATAAATCGGAGCTATCTGAGTTGATTATTGACCTAAGCAATCCTTCTTTAAAATATGGATTTTTACTGTTAAATGGACAGCCTATTGAGGCAAATATCGCTTACAAGTACATTTACAGCGTAGCTGAAAAGAGTATTTATATTGTAGATAATTATATTGGAGTGAAAACATTAGTGCTGTTAAAGGAAATAAACCCATTAGTGGAATTATCATATTCAGCGACAATATAGGTCAAGGACTTCATATTCTTGAATATCAAGATTTTTGCAGAGAATATCCTTATGTTAATATTAAATTTCAAAAGTCTGGTAAGGCATTTCATAATAGATATATTATCATTGACTGGGATACAGATAATCAAAGAATATATCATTGTGGAGCATCCTCTAAAGATGCGGGTCAAAAAATCACAAGTATATTGGAAGTTGCTGATCAAATGATTTATACGGATTTGGTAAATAAGCTTTTGAAAAGTCTTGCATTAAAGTTAAAATAAGCTATCGATCTAATTGATTGGAAATTGGAAAAAAGATGTATTCAATACTTGACACAAGGGTGAGAATTTATATAAGAATATAAGTAATTATTTTGAACAAAAGAGTTATAGTAATAAAAATCTAAGTAGTGAAAAAAAGAAAATTATAGAGATGTATGGAGATATTTTGCTTTTTCACGATTCAATAAATAATGATTCTATTTTAAAAGATAAATTCGTTGATAGTGACAAAAATTCTGTGTTTTTATTAAAGAAAACAAGAAATTCATTAAAAGTATCACCAGAAATTTTGGCAACTAGTATAGATATAAATATTGCAACTCAGAATAAAATAGCAATTAGCGATGTTCCTAATTTACCAAATTCTACAAATAGAGAAGATTGTCTTACAGTTCTTAATATACTCTATGAGCAATATGAATGGTCTAAAACTGAATCTAGGGGTATAAATCCGATGATTAGACATGAAAATCAGCTTAAATATTATGCGACATTGATGGAATCATGGATTAACACAAAACCTTTGAAGGTGCTTATACAAAGAACTATTGATTATTTTTATAATGATGGAAATGAAAGAAATCTTTATATTAGACAAGAAGGAAAGTTAAATCCTGTTAAATTTGATAAAGAAAATGAATTTCACATAAATAAATTAATTAATGATGTTGTGAGCGACATAGAAAACATTTTGAGATTTAAGATTAAAAACTATGTTTCTAATTATCAAGCATTATTAAAAAATAAAGAGAATTTAAATGTTAATGTGGCTGATTGGGAAAGTTATATTGAATATGGAACGACTGATAATAAAACAATTGAAATACAGAATTTGGGGTTCCCAAGAAATATTTCAATTTTCCTAAGAGATAAATATTTAGATGCATTTGAAAAGAATAACATGGGTATAATTTGTAATGTTAATGAAATTTATTTAAAAAATAATATTGACAGAGATAAATATAAGTTTGAGTATGAAGAATTAGCATTATTTATGAATTGGATAACGGAGAAAGAAGAAAAATAGCTTCTCTCTCTATTTATTATACATTTCTAAATAACTGTTATCGAAGATAACATTAGATTTTTGAAAGAGAATAGATATATAGCTTCTAACAAGATAGACTTTGGAAAGTTAAGGAATAATTTTGTGCTTGTAATATGCTTGTTAAAAGTCTGATTAACAGAAATAAATTAGATAATGTGTACTGACCCCCAAAAGTTGGACTTAAAAATCCGATTTTAAGGAGGTCAGTTTATTTTTACCTCTTTTTAAACATATATTTAATATATTGAAACATTTAATATTTATATATACAAAACATTGACAAACACTAAAAATAATAATATACTCCTAGATAAATAAATTTGAATGTGAGGAACAAAAACATGAGCAACATTTTTAAGTATGTAGTTAAAAGAATATTTACAGGTTTGATTACATTGTGGATGGTAACAACGATAACTTTTTTTCTTTTACATAAATTACCAGGAGATCCTTTTGAAAGTGAAAAAGCAATTCCACCACAGATTAAAGCAAGTCTTATGAAAATGTATGATTTAGATAAACCTTTAAGTGTACAGTACGCTAAGTACTTAAAAAATATTTCTAAAGGAGATTTGGGGCTATCTATGAAAGAGAGAGGGAGAACTGTTAATTCAATTATTAAAAGATCATTTCCAATCTCAGCAGATTTAGGAATAAGATCAGTATTATTCGGATTAATATTTGGTATTCCTTTAGGAATAGCTGCAGCATTAAAAAGAGGGAAGAAAGCAGATCATTTATCTATGATAATAGCTATTATTGGAATATCAGTACCAAGCTTTGTAATTGCAGGAGCATTACAACTTTATGCAGTAGAAATTCATAAAGGTATACTAATAGATAAATTAGGTCTTCCTTTAGGTAAAATATTTTTAACGGGTTGGGATATGCCTTCTAAGAAAATATTACCAGTTATAGCTCTTGGATTTTTTTCTGTAGCTGAAGTTGCAAGACTTATGAGAAGTAAAATGATAGAAATTATGGAACAAGACTATATTAAACTTGCAATAGCAAAAGGAGTTTCTCCAACAAATGTGGTATTTAGACATGCTTTAAGAAATGCAATATTACCAATAATAACAGTTGTATCTCCTTCTATTGCAGCGATATTAACAGGATCCTTTGTTATAGAAACAATGTTTTCTATAGGTGGTCTTGGTAAATACTATATAGGTTCTATAATAGATAGAGACTATACTATGATTTTAGGGGTTACAGTATTTTATTCAGCATTTTTAATATTTATGATGATAATAATGGATGTAGCTTATGCTTTAGTAGATCCAAAAATTAAATTAGGTAAGGGGGAAAAATAATGAAAAATTTACATGGTGCAAATTATGATAGAGAAAATTATGTTGCAAATCCAGAAGATTTTGTTTATGTAGGACCTGATATTTACAAAAATGAGAGTATAAATAAACCTAGTTTAACTTATTGGAAAGATTCATGGAGAAGATTTAAAAAAAATAAATTGGCACTATTTTTTTTAGGAGTGTTATCAATCTATTTGCTTATAGGAATATTTGGTCAGTTAATATCAAAGTATTCATATTTTGAACAAAATAGTTCTGATAGATTTTTAGGGATAATTGATGGTTTTTTAAAAGGACATTATTTAGGTACAGATTCATTGGGTAGAGATATTTTTGCAAGAGTATCGCAGGGGATTAGGGTATCTATGGAACTTTCTATAATAGTTGCTACAATATGTGTGATTATAGGAACTATATATGGAGCTACAGCTGCATATTTTGGAGGAAAGATAGATAGCATAATGGTAAGAATTGTTGAAATAATAATGTCTATTCCTTCTATTATATACATAATACTTTTAATGGTAGTGCTTGGTAATAGTGTTAAAACAATAATAATGGCACTTTGTGCAACTAGGTGGTTAAATTATGCCTTGTTAGTTAGAGGAGAGGTATTGAAAATAAAAGAAAATGAATATGTTCTTGCTTCAAGAGCATTAGGAGCAAATTTTTGGCACATAATAAGAAAACATTTAATACCTAATACATTAAGTATAATAATAGTTAGACTTACTATGGATATTCCATCAATAATATTTTCAGAAGCTTTTTTAAGCTTTATAGGGTTAGGGGTACCTATACCACAAGCATCTCTTGGAAATTTAGTTGCAGATGGTTTTAAAGAAATAAATACACATGTATATTTATTCTTAATTCCAGCTTTAGTAATTTCGTTGATTACATTGTCATTTAATATTATTGGAGATGCTATGAGTGATGCACTAAATCCAAAACTTAGAGATTAGGAGGGACAAATGAGTTTATTAGAAATAAAGAATTTAAGTGTTTCTTTTAACACTTATGCAGGTGAGGTAAAAGCTTTAAGAGACATTAGTTTTACAGTAGATAGAGGGGAAACTCTTGCAATAGTTGGAGAATCTGGAAGTGGAAAATCTGTTACAGTACAAAGTATAATGAAATTAATACCTACACCTCCAGGAGAGTATAAAAGTGGGGAAATAATATTTGATGGTGTAGACCTTTTAAAGCTTAGTGAAAAAGAAATGAGGAAATATAGGGGTGGAAGAATAGGTATGATATTTCAAGATCCTATGACATCACTTAATCCAGTAATAAAAATAGGTCATCAAATTATGGAAGGAATATTAATACATAAAAAAGTAACTAAAAAAGAAGCGAAGAAAATGGCTATAGATATGCTTGCTAAAGTTGGTATTCCAAAACCAGAAGAAAGATTTGAGCAATATCCACATCAATTTTCAGGTGGTATGAGACAAAGAGTAGTAATAGCAATAGCTTTAGCGTGTGAGCCAGATTTATTAATTTGCGATGAGCCGACTACAGCACTTGATGTTACTATACAGGCTCAAATATTAGATTTAATAAATAAACTTAAAAAGGAATTAAATATAGGAGTAATATTAATAACTCATGATTTAGGAGTAGTAGCAGAAACTTCAGATAGGGTAATAGTTATGTATGCAGGAGAAAAAATGGAAGAAGCTCATGTTAAAACAATATTTAAAAATCCAAAACATCCATATACTTGGGGATTGTTAAAATCACTACCAAGGCTTGATATGGATTCAAATGAAGCCCTATTTTCAATACCTGGAACACCACCAGATTTACTTGATCCTCCTAAAGGAGATCCTTTTGCATCAAGATCAGATTTTGCTATGAAAATTGATTATGAAAAGAAACCACCTTTAGTAGATTTAGGTAACGGCCATTATGTTAAATCATGGATATATGTAGATGGTGCTCCTGATATGAAATTTAATCCAGATGGGACTATAAAAATAACATCAGTTGAAGGTAAGCCATATATTGTAGATACAATTAAAAGTAAAAGTGGACTAAAATTTGCTAATATTATAGAAAGTGAGGATAAAAATGATAGTAATTAGACATTTAAAAAAATATTTTCCTCTTTCTAAAACTGAAGTATTAAAAGCAGTAGATGATATTAGCATAGATATTAAAAGGGGAGAGATACTATCTTTAGTTGGTGAATCAGGAAGTGGTAAAACAACTTTTGGTAGAACAATAGCTAAGCTATATGATAAGACATTTGGAAATGTATATATAGATGGTAAGGAAATATCAGAATATAAAAATTTAGAATTTACTAAAAAAGTTCAAATGATATTCCAAGATCCCCAGGCTTCTCTTAATCCAAGAATGACAGTAGGAGAAATAATATCTGAGGGTATGATAATACATAAAATGTATAAAAATAAAGTAGAAATTCAAGAAAAAATTTATGAATTATTAGAGCTAGTAGGACTTTCAAAAGAGCATGCAAGCAGATTTCCACATGAATTTAGTGGAGGACAGAGGCAGAGAATAGGTATAGCAAGAGCTTTAGCTGTAGAACCTGAAATATTAATATGTGATGAACCTATTTCAGCACTTGATGTATCTATACAAGCTCAAATAGTTAATTTATTAAAAAACTTACAAAAAAAGAAAAATCTAACTATGATATTTATAGCTCATGATCTTTCTATGGTTAAATATATTTCAGATAGAGTAGCAGTAATGTTTAGGGGTAAGATAGTAGAATTGGGATATCCTGATGAGGTATATAATAATCCAGTTCATATATACACTAAATCTTTGTTATCAGCAGTTCCAGTTCCAGATCCTGAATATGTTAAGAAGGATAGGATAGAGATGGATGAAAATTATTTAAAATCACCTATAGGAACATATGATGAGATAGATAAAATTGTTGAAAATTCAGGATTGATTGAATATAGAAAAGAACATTATGTAGAAAAAGATTTTTTAATAATAAAATAAAGGAGGATAAAAATGAAGAAAATATTATTTGTATTAATGTCAGTATTTATGTTCTTTAGTTGTGGAACAAGTAATACTAATTCTAATGAAAATGTTATAACATATAATTTAGAGCATGAAGGAATTTCACTTGATCCACAGATATTAACAGATTCAAGTGGGATGAATATACATGGATTAGTAAGTGAAGGATTAACATACACTTTAGCTAGTGGAAAAGTTAAGCCAGCACTTGCAGAAAGTTGGGAAGTTAGTGAAGATGGCCTTACATGGACTTTTAAATTAAGAGATAATATTAAATGGTCAAATGGTGAAGAAATTACAGCAGATGATTTTGTATTTGGTTGGGAAAGAGCTCTAGATCCTAATACTGCTTCAGAATATTCATATATACTATTTCCTATTAAAAATGCAGAAAAATATACATTAGGAGAAGTTAAATTTGATGAAGTAGGAGTTAAGGCTTTAGATGATAAAACGTTAGAAGTTAAGCTTGAAAACGTTACCTCTTATTTTGATTCATTAGTTTCATTTGTTACATATATGCCAGCAAATAGAAAATTTGTTGAAGAAAAAGGAGCAGAATATGGTCTTGAGCCAGAGACATTACTTTATTCAGGACCATATAAGATTGTGAAATGGGATCATAATACACAAATTAAACTTGAGAGAAATGAATACTACTATGATTCTGATTCAAGAAAAATTGATGGGTTTGTAATTAAATTTATAGCTGATAGTACAGCAGCATTAAATGCATTTAAAAATGGAGAAATAGATATAGTTAGTATAACGACTGAACAATTACAAGAGTTTAAAGATGATACAAGACTTAGAAAAGATGTTATTGCAAGAACATATTATTTACCATTTAATATGGGTAGAGAAATATTTAAAAATCAAAAGATTAGAGAAGCGATATCTTTAGCTATAGATAAAGAGGGCTTAATAGAGACAGTATTTAATAACTCTAAAGAAGCAAGTTATACTTTTACTCCTAAAAATTCAGGAATGATAGGAATAAAAGAAGATTTTGTTAAAGAACTTGGTAAGACTTTCAAAAAATATGATTCAAAAAGAGCTAAAGATTTATTTGAAGAAGGTAAAAAAGAAATGGGTATAGCTGATTTCCCAGTTATAACTTTAGTTGCTAATGATGGAAGATCAAATAAAAAAGTAGTTGAAAAAATTCAAGAGGATTTAAGAGTTAATTTAGGATTAGAATTGAATGTTGAGATGGTTACATTTAAAGAAAGATTAAATAGAATGAAATCTAAAGAATTTGATATTTTATTAACAGGTTGGGGAGCAGATTATCAAGATCCTGTAACTTTCCTTGATTTATTAATGACAAATAATGGAAATAATACATCTGGTTATTCTTCTGCTGAATATGATAATTTAATTATCTCAGCTTTAAAGACAATAAATAGAGAAAAAAGAATGAATTATTTATTTGAGGCAGAAAGATTAATTGCTAGAGATGTTCCTGTTATTCCTTTATTCCAAGATACTAAACTTCATTTAATCAATGATAAGGTTAAAGGAGTAGAAATTGGAGCATTTGGAATAGATGTACACTTTAATAATGCAGAAAAATTAAAATAGATAATGTACTGACCTCAAAAGTTGTACAAATTTAATTTAACATACTAATAAGGATTAATTTCTGTGAGAAGCAGGAGTTAATCCTTTTAATTTTTCCTTTATTCTATTATTGTTGTAATAATATATTTAATCTTCTATTGCTTTTTCTAATTCTTCCAATGTTTTGTATTTTTCTTCTTGTTTATAAAATATTTTTGATTTTAATAATCCAAAAAAACATTTCATTAATCCATTATCTAAACTATTTACTTTTCTTGATATTAATAATTCTGATACTGTTATCCTTGATCACTATGAAATATCGTATGAAACTATGTATATCCCATAAGCATTTAATATTTATTTGGAGCTGTTGTTTCAAAATTTCTTTTAATATGATTATCAGCTATCTTATCTACTTGTCCTTTATATGAAGAATATTTTTTATGATTAATATTAAAAGCTTGATTTTTTAATTCTAATGTTACTCTTTGAAAGGATATTTAGCTCTAAGTTCTGCTATTACTTTTTCTTCTTTTTTAGATCCTTTTCTTTAACTAGAGCTAAGTATTCATTCTCAGTTTTTAGATAAATTATTTTATCCTCTAATTGTTTAATCCTATCTACAACATGATACCAGTTTAAAAGTCAACCATATAAAGATTAGCCCAATATCAATAGAAACCTGTCTTATAGATGCTCTATTAATCAAAACTTTATTAATTACTTGTAATTTAAATTCTTTTGAATAAATTTTATTTTTATCTTTTCTTGTTAATTTATTTATGAAAAAACTGCACCTCCAATCTTGTGTTCAAGATTATGGGAATAACTATCTATATTTTTTTATTAAAATGATATACACAGCAGGCTATTTAAAAAATAATACATTTAGATTAGAAAGTTTTGTAAATATAAAGGGAAAGAAGAATAACCATGAACTAGAAGGAGACATAAACTATAAGTTAAAGAAAGACACTTATGCAA
>LJRV01000155.1 GCA_001612575.1 Streptobacillus notomytis | reverse complement strand
GCCAAGCTTGCCCACTTACCTATGCGCCATCTCGTCCTTTAATGGGCCCGCGATGATACGCACCTAAAGAAAATATACCTGTACCTGCTAAACATTCACGGTACTGTGTACCTTCAACATCAGTAACCAAGCAACCTTGTGCTTTCGCTATCGCTAACGGTAATTTACGTGGATAGTTACGAACATTCGATTCCATTTGACTTTG
The DNA here is from genome assembly GCA_001612575.1 of Streptobacillus notomytis. Classification (GTDB taxonomy): domain Bacteria; phylum Fusobacteriota; class Fusobacteriia; order Fusobacteriales; family Leptotrichiaceae; genus Streptobacillus; species Streptobacillus notomytis. The sequence goes on along the minus strand of LJRV01000155.1, from coordinate 463 downwards.
GCTCGTCAAATAATCTTCGTTGGTAGCATTAGTGGCAGGGTTGACAGAAGTAACGGTCATATCGGGTTACCATCTCTGATAAGGGTAGAAAGAAATAAGTCTGGTGACTTTTGGTCCTTTGACTCGGTGCTTTATAGAACTAGCGAAGACACATATTTTATATCTTGTAACTAGGAGCGCGATGATACCTAATTTTGCAAGAAAAAAAACGTCGTTTTGTGTACTTTCCTCATCTAATCTTATTGAAAAATTGTATTATCCCAATAGTTATGATGAATTATCATCATACTATGTGACAACCTAAAGAAAATATTCTTTTTTTATATTCGTGTGATTTTTTAAGTTACATTGAAACACTTTAATTCTAAGTTTTTTATTTTTAAAGAATTTTATTCTTACCAAAAATTAAAAAACTTGATTTAAATATTACAAATACCCCACAAAATCTGCAAAAGTTATGCAT
>LJRV01000154.1 GCA_001612575.1 Streptobacillus notomytis | reverse complement strand
AGACAGTTCTGCAGCTGTTGCCGTGTCCATTGAATATTTTCTGTCCTATAAATTCGTTCTATATTTTTCTAGATAACATGGTAATCATAACCCCCATGCTTCATTTCAAGTAAAGCCTGCTCTGTGCTCCAGTTTTCAAATACAATACGGTACATTGCAATACTGGCACCAGTACGGTCTGAGCCGTGATAGCAATGAATCAGTACCTTCTGTCCAGAGTGTTGAGCTTGCTTTAGATATTGCATGATTCCCAGCAACTGTTCACGGTTCATTGCCCAAGTGCGAATGGCCAGATGTATGACTTGAATATTCTCTCCCTCTAAAATACTGCTATCCCGGTCGTGCGTACGCAGATTAATTACGGTCTTGATATT
>LJRV01000153.1 GCA_001612575.1 Streptobacillus notomytis | reverse complement strand
TCATTAAGTTTAAACTTTAAAGAATATGGGTATATAGAAATAAAAGTAAAATAAGATAAAAGTGTACGAATACGAGAGGTATAGGATAAGAAATTAAGGTATTTGGATATAAATGTCAAGGGAAAGTATAATTCTTTTGAAGCATAGCACTGGAGTAGTATACCAGGATAAAGAGAAAATAGATATGAAACAGAAAGAAATCTAAACTATG
>LJRV01000152.1 GCA_001612575.1 Streptobacillus notomytis | reverse complement strand
TAAATTAAGTGATAAATATAATATAGCCTTATATGTAGGTATTTTAGGAAAAGTATTTTGGATTAGAATTTGAATATACTTTTTAGACAGTAGTTAAGACTACTGTCTTTTATTATAAACGCAGAAGAATACGAGAAAAATAAAAAAGATCAAACAATAGCCTTTGCCTACAGTGGAAACATGTTAAAGTATAGATTAAAAAACTTTGATATTAGGTTAGTAGGAAGATATGCAGGTAAGGTAAACATGAAGAAAGATAGTAATGATGCAAAGTTTGATAAGACAGAACATTTATTAGAAGTAGGGACTGGATTAACAATAGAGAAGAAGAATAAGAGATTTGATATAAGAAGTAGTATAGATGGAAGATATATATTTGGTAGAATAGAAGATAAGAACTTTAGTATAATAAATGCATGGAGTGATAATAAAGCAGAGTATATGGTTAATGAAAGATTAATATTAAGTGGAGAATTAAACTTTACAAGTTCAAATAGGCTATCAATATTAAATCATAA
>LJRV01000151.1 GCA_001612575.1 Streptobacillus notomytis | reverse complement strand
TGAACCTTCGACCCGCTGATTAACAGTCATATGCTCTAACCAACTGAGCTACATAGTCATATAAAAAGAGTTTGCCAACTACCTATCTTCCCTCACCCTAAGTATCTTCAGCGTACACAGCCTTAACTTCTACGTTCGCAATGTAACTACGTGCATCCCTGTGGCTATTGCCACCAAACTATTATCTTTTTCAGACGACAATCACAAATGAATAGTAAACGTAAAGAACTCTCATTAAAAG
>LJRV01000150.1 GCA_001612575.1 Streptobacillus notomytis | reverse complement strand
ACCTAAACCCAAAATTACACCACTCGATGCACTGCAAACTGAGAAATTGGCCGAGATTTTAAAATGTAAAATCGATACTCAATGGAATGCCGCATTGGTGGATGTCGGAGCCCGCTGGGTTGTATTGCAAGCTGTTAATGCTAAGGCTGTTTTGGCAAGTCAGCCTGATCTAAATGCTTTAAAGCAATTTAGTTTAGATATGAAAGTAACAGGCTCTACAATTTAT
>LJRV01000149.1 GCA_001612575.1 Streptobacillus notomytis | reverse complement strand
AAAAGGGTGAGTTCACCTACAGTCTGTTGATGATGATCAATCGTTAAATGTACCGGCTCATTTAAAAACCAGTGATCAAACCATTTCTCTAATACCGAAGTTTGACTCGACAACTTAAAACTTTGAGCAATCAGGTGATGTTCAGAGTCATAAATATGAATCGCTCGAATAGAGTGATCATTTGTGTATTCATTTAAGATTTGTTCTATCGTGATCTTATCGTTAAACACAACGGCAGGCTGAATACGCTCAAGAAGAGTATGGCTAAGTAATTGCAAATTTTGTTTTGCATAAGTTTCCATCGTAAAAACGGAAATTGATACAAATG
>LJRV01000148.1 GCA_001612575.1 Streptobacillus notomytis | reverse complement strand
ACTAATATCTGGCATCATATTTACTCCACAAGTATGCTTTTATATTAATTTACTTCAATTGCATTAATATATCATATTTTTATCTGAATTAAGTTTCAATCATTATTTGAAATGAAAAACAATTATTAACAGAGATAAATAATCTATTTATTCTGGATTGGAATTAATCCAGATAATGCCTCACACTATTTTCCAAAGTTAAAATACGCTGCCGAATCGACTCGGGTTATGGCATTTTCTGCATACTTTCAGAATTAACACAAACCATGATGGCTTCTG
>LJRV01000147.1 GCA_001612575.1 Streptobacillus notomytis | reverse complement strand
TATTAATTATAAAAATTAATAATTTTATAACAATATATTTTACCTCAAAAAATCCAATAGTCAACAAATACCAAAATTATTCTAAAATAAAATAAGTCCTTTCAAGTCTTACTGGAATAAAAAAAGGGCGTTAGCCCTTTATGTATTGTTTTTTTATTCTCAAATGGCGACCTTGGAAGGACTTGAACCTTCGACCCTCTGATTAACAGTCAGATGCTCTAACCAACTGAGCTACAAAGTCATATAAAAAGAGTTTGGCAACTACCTATCTTCCCTATCACTAAGTATTTTCAGCGTACACAGACTTAACTTCTAGGTTCGAAATGTAACTAGGTGTATCCCTGTGGCTATTGTCACCAAACTATTATCTTTTTCATAAGACAATCATAAATGAATAGTAAAAGTAAAGAACTCTTATTAAAAGCCTACGTATTATTAGTATTGGTCAGCTAAATGTATCACTACACTTACACCCCCAACCTATCTACCACTTAGTCTCAGTGGATACTTAAAAGAACACTTATCTCAAAGTGGGTTTCTCACTTAGATGCTTTCAGCGATTATCCCTTCCAAACGTGACTACTCAGCCATGCTACTGGCGTAACAACTGATACATCAGAGGTTTGTCCATCCCGGTCCTCTCGTACTAAGGACAGATCTTTTCAATATTCTAACGCCTGTAGTGGATAGGGACCGAACTGTCTCACGACGTTCTGAACCCAGCTCGCGTGCCTCTTTAATGGGCGAACAGCCCAACCCTTGGGACCTTCTCCAGCCCCAGGATGAGACGAGCCGACATCGAGGTGCCAAACACTTCCGTCGATATGGACTCTTGGGAAGTATCAGCCTGTTATCCCCGGGGTAGCTTTTATCCGTTAAGCGACGGCCTTTCCATACAGCACCGCCGGATCACTAAGTCCTGCTTTCGCACCTGCTCGATCTGTCAATCTTGCAGTCAAGCTCCCTTATACCTTTACACTCTATGGTTGATTTCCATCCAACCTGAGGGAACCTTTGAACGCCTCCGTTACTCTTTAGGAGGCGACCGCCCCAGTCAAACTGCCCATCTAGCACTGTCTCAATTTCTTGATTAGAATCTCAATAATATATGGTTGGTATTCCACAGTTGACTCCCTTAAAACTAGCATCTTAAGATCTCCATCTCCCAACTATTCTATACACACATTACCAAAACCCAATGCCAAACTACAGTAAAGCTCCACGGGGTCTTTCCGTCCTACTACAGGTAGTCGGTATCTTCACCGACATTACAACTTCACCAGGTCTCCAGCCAAGACAGCTCCCAAATCATTTCACCATTCGTGCAGGTCGGAACTTACCCGACAAGGAATTTCGCTACCTTAGGACCGTTATAGTTACGGCCGCCGTTCACTGGGGCTTCAATTTGAATCTCTCAATCCTCCTCTTAACCTTCCAGCACTGGGCAGGTGTCAGCCCATATACGTCGCCTTTCAGCTTAGCATAGACCTGTGTTTTTGATAAACAGTTGCTTGGGACTCTTCACTGCGACCTACTTTGGCTCCTGATGCTCTCATTCACCTACCATAGGTACCCCTTCTCCCTAAGTTACGGGGCTATTTTGCAGAGTTCCTTAGCTAGAGTTATCCTGTCGGCCTCGGGTTTCTCACCCAGTCCACCTGTGTCGGTTTACAGTACGGGCACTTCTCTCCTCTTTAGAAGTTTTTCTCGGCAGTGTAGGATTTGTAACTTAAGCATATTTGCTCTTACCCATCAGGTCTAACATCTAATAATACGGATTTGCCTATATTATCATGCCTCTCCCTTAAAATGCCTATTCCGTCAGACATCTTACATACCTTCCTGCGTCACTCCATCAGTTAACAGATTAAAGTGGTATAGGAATATTAACCTATTTTCCATTCGCCACAACTTTCTAGTCTTCGCTTAGGTCCCGACTCACCCAGGGTTGACAAACATTGCCCTGGAAACCTTGGACTTCCGGCCAGAGGGATTCTCACCCTCTTTCTCGCTACTCATTCCTGCATTCTCACTTCTGATACCTCCAGATCGCCTTACAGCTCTCCTTCTACAGCCTACAGAACGCTCTCCTACCAACAACTATAAAGTTGTTACATAGCTTCGGTTTATGTCTTAGCCCCGTTAAATCTTCGGCGCAGATACTCTCGACCAGTGAGCTATTACGCACTCTTTAAAGGTATGGCTGCTTCTAAGCCAACCTCCTGGTTGTTTGTGAATATCCACCTCCTTTCCCACTTAGACATAATTGGGGACCTTAGCTGATGTTCTGGGTTCTTTCCCTCTCGTCCATGGACCTTGTCATCCATAGACTCACTCCTAAGTATTAATATATGGTATTCGCAGTTTGCTTAACTTCAGTAAGCTATATGCCCCCTAGGTTATACAGTGCTCTACCCCCATATATCTTTAAACTTAAGGCTGCACCTAAATGCATTTCGGAGAGAACGAGCTATCTCCTAGTTCGATTGGCTTTTCACCCCTAAACCTATCTCATCTCCCAACATTTCAACGGCGGTGAGTTCGGTCCTCCACTGCATCTTACTGCAGCTTCAACCTGGACAGGCCTAGATCACTAGGTTTCGCGTCTATAACATGCGACTTTCGCCCTATTAAGACTCGGTTTCCCTTCGGCTCCACTCTCTTAACCTCGCCACATATCATAACTCGCAGGATGATTAACCAAAATCCACGCAGTTAGCTCTCGCCTCCTACCGTTTGTAAGCACATGGTTTCAAATTCTTTTTCACTCCCTTACTCAGGGTTCTTTTCACCTTTCCCTCACGGTACTCTCCTCTATCGGTTAGTAAAAGTATTTAGCCTTATGTGATATGGTCCACACTGATTCACACCAAATTCCTCGTGCTTGATGCTACTTGGGATTAATATTATATATATCATAGTTTACACTATACGAGGCTATCACTCTCTTTGGCCTGGCTTTCCAACCATGTTCCGTTTACCTATAACATATATCTTGATTATGGCTATCTCAACAAATATCTCCCTCTACCACATGATGGCAACCTCGCCAAGTTTAACACCACCATGTTTTAGGCTCTTCCCCCTTCGCTCGCCGCTACTAAGAGAATCGTTTTTACTTTCTTTTCCTCTAGCTACTTAGATGTTTCAGTTCGCTAGCTTACCTATCTCTCACTTGTCCTTCCAACAAGTAGGTTTCCCCATTCGGATATCTTAGGATCTACGCTCATATGCAACTCCCCTAAGCTTTTCGCAGCTTATCACGTCCTTCTTCGGCTTTTACTACCTAGGCATCCTCCATGTGCCCTTAATTAGCTTTTTAATCATCTTTTTTTATTTCTTCTTACAGTTTAACTTCTTTCTTGCTTTCATTCTGTTTAAAGTTGTAATTCTTTACCTTATTTACTATTCATTTGTCATTGTCCTATGTTTTNNAAGGAATAAATAAAGCAAACAAACCAGAGTCAATTTAAATATGTTGTATTCTCCTTAGAAAGGAGGTGATCCATCCGCACCTTCCGGTACGGATACCTTGTTACGACTTCACCCCAATCACTAATCACACCTTAGGTACTTCCCTCCTTACGGTTAGGCCAGTAACTTCAGGTGCAACTAACTCTCGTGGTGTGACGGGCGGTGTGTACAAGACCCGAGAACGTATTCACCGCAACATTGCTGATTTGCGATTACTAGTGATTCCAACTTCATGAAGTCGAGTTGCAGACTTCAATCCGAACTGAGAGTAGCTTTTAAGATTTGCTCCACATCACTGCTTAGCTCCTCTTTGTACTACCCATTGTAGCACGTGTGTAGCCCAGATCATAAGGGGCATGATGACTTGACGTCATCCCCACCTTCCTCCCGCTCGTCGCGGGCAGTTTCATTAGAGTCCCCAACTTAATGATGGCAACTAATGATAGGGGTTTCGCTCGTTGCGGGACTTAACCCAACATCTCACGACACGAGCTGTCGACAGCCATGCACCACCTGTATCTCGGTTCCCGAAGGCACTAAGATGCTTCCATCTTATTCCGAGTATGTCAAGATCTGGTAAGGTTCCTCGCGTTGCGTCGAATTAAACCACATGCTCCACCACTTGTGCGGGTCCCCGTCAATTCCTTTGAGTTTCATACTTGCGTACGTACTCCCCAGGCGGATCACTTATCGCTTTTGCTTCGGCACAGAGGCTTATACCCCCACACCCAGTGATCATCGTTTACAGCTAGGACTACCAGGGTATCTAATCCTGTTTGCTCCCCTAGCTTTCGCACTTCAGCGTCAGTTTCTGTCCAGTGAGTTATCTTCATCATCGGCATTCCTACACATATCTACGAATTTCACCTCTACTCGTGTAGTTCCACCCACCTTTCCAGTACTCTAGTCTGACAGTTTTGTAGGCAAGACTATGGTTGAGCCACAGCTTTTCACCTTCAACTTGTTAGACCGCCTAGATGCCCTTTAAGCCCAATAATTCCGGATAACGCTTGCGACATACGTATTACCGCGGCTGCTGGCACGTATTTAGCCGTCGCTTCTTCTGTAGGTACCGTCACTTTCTTCTTCCCTACTGAAAGCACTTTACAATCCGAAAACCTTCTTCGTGCACACAGAATTGCTGGATCAGAGTTTCCTCCATTGTCCAATATTCCCCACTGCTGCCTCCCGTAGGAGTAAGGGCCGTATCTCAGTCCCCTTGTGGCCGTTCACCCTCTCGGGCCGGCTACCTATCATCGCCTTGGTAGGCCTTTACCCCACCAACTAGCTAATAGGATGCAAAGCTCTCTCTTAGCAATCTCTCCTTTCATTAAAAGTAGATGCCCACTTCTAATAATATCTAGTATTATCCATCATTTCTAATGGTTATCCCAGTCTAAGAGGTAAGTTCTTTACACGTTACTCACCAGTCCACCATGTCTCTTATCTAAGCAAGCTTACATAATTAACATAGATTTGCATGTGTTAAGCATTCTGTCAGCGTTCATCCTGAGCCAGGATCAAACTCTTCATTCAATATATCTCTATATCTCTTCTTTACTTCTTCACCTTTTTCAGTCTTCTTTTCCTTCTAAATTGACTTCCTTATATCTTGTTTGCTTTATCTATTCCTTCTCTTTCCATTGTCCTTGTCTCACCTATTTTCCCTCCGGTGGACCTCATTATATTAGCATAACTCCCTCTCTGTTGTCAAGGGGTTTTTTGAAAATTT
>LJRV01000146.1 GCA_001612575.1 Streptobacillus notomytis | reverse complement strand
GTACAATCGTTTAACAACTATAAAAATAACAAAGGATATTAATTGTTGATGAAAATGGCTTGTCACTTGCAATCATGTGATTTACTCTAGGCGTGAATTGTTTTGGGTTTAGTTCATTTCTGTCTGACTTTCTGATTGATGAAGAATTACTTGCTGCCATAGTTATGGGTTCGAACAGTTTTCACCTTGCCATTGCTCTGGTAGATCTCGTTGCAGTTAAAAAAGTGGCTTCAATGTCAGAAAAAGTACAGCTTGCAGCTGGTCTTGATGAAAATAAAAACTTAACAGAAGCAGCACAGCAACGTGGTTTAGCCTGTTTGGCTCGTTTTGTTGGGCGTTTAGGCTCAGTTCAACCTAACCGTTTAAGAATTGTGGCGACGAATGCTTTGCGCCAGGCTAAAAATGGCCATGAGTTTATTCAAAAAGCCGCTGAAATTTTGCCCAAACCTATTGAAATTATTGCAGGCCGTGAAGAAGCACGCCTGATTTATCTTGGTGTATCACATACGATGGCCAATGGTGGACGC
>LJRV01000145.1 GCA_001612575.1 Streptobacillus notomytis | reverse complement strand
GCAGGTAGTTCACATGGTTAAGATTAAAGAATACGCAACCTGTATACTGTACGGGAAGAATGAATGGGCAAAAGATGAACCAGAAAGCTTAGTAGAAGTATTAGATGAAATGAAAAAGTACAATCTTACAGAAATTAATAAGTTTAGGCAGATAACTTGGAGTTAGAGTCACAAAGACTGAATGCAAAACTAATATTTGAAAGCACTAATAAAGACTCAGATACTATCAAAATATTTTAAAAAT
>LJRV01000144.1 GCA_001612575.1 Streptobacillus notomytis | reverse complement strand
CTAATTCTGATCATTCCGTTTTTAACTCATTAAAGCTATCATCACTTATGGTTTCTCCATTTGCTTATCTTGAATCTATTGATAGTTTTTGTACCTTTAAATTAACATAGTTTTTATAATCGATTTCTTTTCTTATAATCTCTTTTAAATCATTTTCTACATTTATAGAAAAGTATCTAACCTAATCATCTAACTCTTCTGTTGCCCCATATAAACCATCTTCTAATGTTTTAAATTGGCCTACATTTACTGAATCTGA
>LJRV01000143.1 GCA_001612575.1 Streptobacillus notomytis | reverse complement strand
CATATAAATACTCATTAAAGACGGGTTTAATAATGAGAAAAACAGTGCAAAGGCGTGAAGCGATTCAGACATCCTACAGATTCCTTATTGATCCGGGTCTGGAAAGAGCGGGCGCTTTCCTGGACTAATCCGGTTGATGTGCAAGAACATCAGATGGCGCTCGTATTTATCCAGGATGTCATTGCTCACCTGTTCCTTACTATAACCGACCAGTTCGTTGCCCTGAGATCCTTCAAACAGATAACTTTCCAGACGCTAGTAATAACGTTTGGTTCGTTTACCCCGTGAACTGAAATTTGGCGTGTCATAGCGTACCGGCCATATTTCATAGACAAAGTTTTCTTCTTCATCCAGCTGAATGGTGAGATCCAGATGATAC
>LJRV01000142.1 GCA_001612575.1 Streptobacillus notomytis | reverse complement strand
TTCTAAGGCAACTAATATTTTTTGTTGAGCATTAATTGGTTGAGTATAGCGAACCTGTACAGTACGTGTGGTTCCTGTACCTACTGCACCAGTAAAGTCTAGTGTTTCGGGAGAAGTATCTGTATTGACGAAAGGTGAAGTGGTTTGACCAGCTAACCATTTACCTAAAGACATATAGGCATGGCGTACACGGAAAGTTCCACTGCCATTATCGCCATTGCCTCCCATCAAATCGGCTTCAATTTTGCCTGTTAAATCGCCGTATTGTGTAGGTCGAGTAAGATCTAACCCAATGCGTGTAGTCGCTGCAGATACATTTAAGGAGTCCTGTCTTGGGT
>LJRV01000141.1 GCA_001612575.1 Streptobacillus notomytis | reverse complement strand
GTCTCGTGGGCTCGGAGAAGGAGTACTAGGTGCAGCAGGAGCCGGAGTAGCGACTTTAGTCGGTTGAGCTACTGGCGTCGTTTTTTGTACTGGTGTTGCTACTTTCTCTACTTCTTTTGGTGGCTCAGGAACCTTGGCAACTTTTTCTACCATTTTTGGTGGCTCAGGTGGTTTTTCCTTTGGTTTCGGCTCTTCTGGCTTTGGTGGAGGAGGTGGCTTAATATCCTGAATAATTTGTAATTCCACAGGTTTTTCTGCTGGTTTTTGAATATTGTTTGCTAAACCTGACATCAGAATATAGGCAACAAGAAGATGCAGAAAAATGACTGCAGCAATACCAATTAGGCGTTTGGCAGATTTATTTTCTATGTCTGTAAAAGTCATGCCCATAGTTACTCCTGAAACTGTAGACAAACAATTTTTAAATTAATGTTTGTCTAAGGATGAGTATTCGGTCTGCAAACACGATCTCTAAAGTCG
>LJRV01000140.1 GCA_001612575.1 Streptobacillus notomytis | reverse complement strand
TACTTAAAATACCCCATGGTTCAGCTCTGTTTACTCGTGGAGAAACACAAGCTTTAGTTAAAGTAACTTTAGGTTCTAAGGAAGAAGAACAAATAATAGATGGTATGGTAGGGGAGTATAATAAGAAATTCTTCTTACCCTATAATTTCCCACCATTTTCAGTTGGAGAAGCAGGGTTTTTGAGAGCTCCAGGAAGAAGAGAATTAGGACGGGGTAATTTAGCTGAAAGAGCACTTAAAGCAGTAATGCCTACAATAGATGTTTTTCCATATACAGTTAGCTTAGTATCTGAAATTACAGATCTCAAGCCTCTATATGTGGTGGTTCTCTTGCATTAATGGCAGCAGGTATTCCTATAAGAGGAACAGTAGCAGGTATTGCAATGTGATTAATTAAAGAAGAAGAAAACTTTACAGTACTTACAGATATTCCAGGTTTAGAAGATCAATTAGCAAATATGTACTTTAAAGTTGCAGGAACTAAAAAAGATATTACTGCTATACAAATGAATATCAAAATAGAAGGTATTAATAAAGAAAGAATGTAAATAGCATTAACTCAAGCACATAAAGGAAGAATGCATATTATAGGGGTTATGGAAGCAACTATAGAAGAACCAAGACCAAAC
>LJRV01000139.1 GCA_001612575.1 Streptobacillus notomytis | reverse complement strand
AACCTATCAAGCCCTAAGTTTAGAATTTGGAGGGAAGAGTACATTTAAGGCAAGAGATAATGTAGAAGTAATATTATCATTAGAAAATGAATATAACTTAAATGGATTAAATAAAGAAGTATATGGAGTGTATGTAGATTATATAAAAGATGCCTCAGGATATAAAGAAAATATACATAAGTATGTAGAAAAATATGAAGTGTCAAAACAAGATAGTTTAAGAAAAGAAAAAGACAAGATAAAACCTTTAGTAGATAAAAAACTATCAAATAAAAAAGAACTAGAAGAAGTAAAACATGAACTAACGATAAAACCAAGACTATCAACAAGATTAAGTTATGTAAATGGGAGATTAATAGTAAATCCATGGATAGGAGCAGAGTTTAATTTATCAAACAACTCTACTAATAATGGAAACAATGACAACAAAGACTTTGTCTTAAGAAAAATTGAAATAAAAAACCTAAATAGTGTTATATTTAGGTTGTGCTATAATTCTATAAAATTTATTTTATGTCCAGTATATTTAAGAAATTTTTCAAAATCTTTAAATTCAATATTTAGTGTTTTAGTATTAATGAAAGGATGAGCTCCTATAGTGGTATTAATATCTACGGCTGTATCAACAATCAAATTAATTTTATGTTCTTTATCAAAAATTAATCCAAATGGTGTAAGTTTACCAGGTTCACAACCTGTTAATTCTAACATAGTAGAACTACTTGCAAATGAAAGTCTTTTCTCTTCTAGTTTTTCAGCTAAATCTGTAAGATTTAGTGATTTTTCATCGTGTAACATTACTAGGTATATATTATCTGTCTTTTTTGCTTTTAATAAAAGATTCTTAACTTGTTGACCTTCTAATTCAAATAAATGATCTTTAACAGAAGATATAGCTTCATGTTCTAGTGATATATATTCAATACCTAGCTTTTTTAAAAAGTTCATATATCATATATTCATTATTCATAAAAACCTCCTAAATATATGTAAATTATAGCATGAAAAAAATAATTTTAAAAGGCTTTGTTATTGTAAAAATGGTATAAAATATAGTATAATAAAATTAGTCAAAAAAATATTGAAGGTAGGAATATATATGAAAAAAAGAGTTGTTTTAGGTATGTCAGGAGGTGTTGACTCTTCTGTTGCTGCAATTTTACTTAAAGAATCTGGTTATGAAGTAATAGGTGTATTTATGAAAAACTGGGAAGAAAAAGATGAAAATGGCGTTTGTATGTCAGATATTGATTATGAAGATGTGATATCAGTAGCTGAACAACTAGAAATACCCTATTATTCAGTAAATTTTGTTAAGGAATATTGGGATAGAGTTTTTGAATATTTTTTATCTGAATATAGGCTTGCAAGAACACCAAATCCTGATGTGATGTGTAATAAAGAAATAAAGTTTAAAGCATTTTTAGATTATGCAAATAAATTAGGTGCAGATTATATAGCAACAGGGCATTATGCAAGATTAACAACTAATGAAAAAGGAGAAAAAGTACTTTTAAGAGGAATTGATAACAATAAAGACCAAAGCTATTTTTTGTGTGGATTAAGTCAACAGCAATTAGAAAAAGTTTTATTTCCAATAGGAGAATATGAAAAAACTCGAATACGTGAAATTGCTGAGAAATATAATTTAAAGACAGCTAAGAAGAAGGATAGTACAGGTATATGCTTTATAGGAGAAAGAAATTTTAATGAATTTTTATCTAAATATTTGCCAGCTAAAGATGGGAATATAGTTGATATTAAGGGAAATGTTTTAGGTAAACATCACGGACTTATGTACTATACTATAGGACAAAGAAAAGGTATAGGACTTGGAAACACTAAAGAGGGTACAGGAGAACCATATTTTGTGGTTGATAAAAATGTTGAAAAAAATGAATTAGTTGTAGCACAAGGTGATGATAATTTACTTTATTCAAAAGGTTTGATTGCAAATAAATTTAATTTTATTAATGATATCACACTTCCATTTAAATGTACCGTTAAATTTAGATATAGACAAAATGATGTTTCAGCTATTATAGATAAAATCGGTGAAGATAGATATAAGATAGTTTTTGATGAAAAACAAAGAGCTGTAACTTTAGGTCAAATAGTAGTCTTATATGATGGAGAAAAATGTTTAGGTGGAGGAATTATTGATCAAATAATAAAGTAGGAGGGAAAAATGTTCTGGGCTTGGTTCAAGAAAAAGGAAGAAGAGATATTTGAAAAAGAAAAAATCAAAGTATATGATGATGAAAAGGGAAAAGAGATAACAGTTATTAAGGAAGAATGGATAAAAAATTTTTTAATACCAAGAATTGATCAAAATATTAATAATAAAGAAATGCTATATAATTTAATATTAGTTGGATTAAATTATCAGGTATATGAAGAATTATTAGAACCTACTTTAAAATTTAGAGAAATGGAAGAAAACTCTAAAAGATCTACAGAAGTATTAACTGAAATATATTTTCAGTCATCAGTTTATAATGAGATTGTTGAATTATATGATAATTATAAGGGTGAAATGAGTCCTATGATGTATTACTACTATGGGCTTTCTTTACTTTATACTGGTTTAGATTTAGAATATGTTGATATTATTTTAGAAGGACTTTATTCATATCCAAATAATGATAAATTAATAATGGAATTTAAGGAAATATTCAAGAATAAAAAATATGATGTACAAGATAAATATATGCAAACTTTATCAGATTTAGGAGGAGCATATAAGTTATCTATGTATTTTTCTGAAGTAGAATATGCTAATGAAAATTATAACAAAGCTAATAATTATATAGTTAAAGCTTTAAATTATGGTAATTATAAAACAGATGTCATAAAAGAAGTTGCAGACATATTATTTGAAAACAATCAGTATATAGAATTTGAAAATCATATATTAGTAAGATATTCAGTAGAAAATAAGGATATAGAATTTACAAAGTTAGTTCTTAAATTCTACAAAGAAATGTTGAGATATGAAGATGGATTAAAACTTACAAATGAACTATATATTTATAGAAGACACTATAAATCAATTATTAAATTAATAGCTGATTATGAAGAAGAATATTTAAAATTAAAATTTAAATCATTATCACCTGAAAGTTATGAGGCACTAGTAAATAGTAAAACAATGGGAGAAGTGAAATATTTTAATATATCACATCCTATGCATTATTATATATTAAATAGAGATGAGAAATTATTAGTTGAGAAAAGCTCTGATAAAAATGTTATGTTTTTACCTATAGCAACTTCATTACTTGATAAATTAAGTATTAAAGAAGCCGCATTTATAAATACCTTGCCTATACTTTTATTAGAAAAGTTATATAGATCTACAAATGTAAAAATGCAAATAACTTTAAGTAAGGATGATATATCAATTAAAGAAAAAATTAGAGATTATGACGTGAAATTCCTTGAAGGTATTAGTAATGCTAATCCACAGTTGAAGTATATAATTACAGGTTTATTTGAAGAAGAAAATTTAGAAACTAAGAATATAAGTATATACAGATATGATTGTGAAGAAAAACAAATATTTAAAATGATACTACCAATTAAAGTGGAAAATAATGAAATTGAAATTGCTAATGAATATATAGAAAGAATAAAAGAATATTTCGAAATAACAATTTTTGATTCCCAATCTATGCTTGAAACAGAAGATATATATAATTGTTCTAAGAGATTAGGATTATTCTTCGATTTCGATGGTAATAATGTATATAGAAAATGGAATTTATTATACTTGTTAAATTACTATATATCAAAAATTAAAAATGAAGATGAATTATTGATTGCATTATCTATAGTACATTTTATGAACATATATGAAATAGAATGTGATTTAGAATATAAAAATATGCTTTATGAAAAAAATCTTCAAATATATGATAATCCAGAAATTAGAAGATTAATTAATTTTGTTTTTGAAAATAGAGGTGAATAGGTTGAAAGAAATAATATTTAAGAATAAGTATAGAGTTATAGCTATTTTTATAGCTGTTCTATATCACATAATATGTAGCTTTCCAAATTCAAATTTAGTTATGTTTGTATCAGGATTAACTTTTATGTTGGCAGTGACATATACAAATTTTGATTTTTTATTAACTGTAAAAAGTAAGAGTAAATCTACATACATTATGCTTATAACTACTACTTTTATTGCATTTCTTTTTGAAGCTGCTTTTTCATCATCATTTTATTTAAGTGATTTGATAATTAAAAATTACTATTTATCAATATTAATATTTTTTGTTAGGTTTATTTACTTTCTAACAAGTTTATTAACAATATATCATTTACATGATTTAGGGAAGAAAAAATATATTTTTATTCCACTAATGAATGCCTTTTTCGGTATATGCCTATATGTAGAAGTTATAACAAGTTTAATACCTAAGGTGTATATATTTGGAATAATATTATTGATGATATTTGAATTTATGGAGAATAATAATGAAAATTAAAAAAGATTTAATAACTTTACTTGATGAAGTAATAGAAAACAAGAAATATAGTAATTTACAACTAAAATATATGTTTGAAAATAATTCGTATACTAAAGGTGAGAAGGCATTTTTAAATAATATGTTAAATATTACTCTTAAAAACTTAATGTATATTGATCATGTAATTTCAAAATTAGCTAGAAGTGTTAAGAGAAAAACAAAACAGATATTAAGATTAAGTATAGCTCAAATAATGTATACTAGTGCAGATATAGCAGGAGTAATATATGAAGCTGTTGAACTTGGTAAAGATGAAAATATATATCAAGCTAATTTTATTAACTCAACGTTAAGAAATTTTGTTAGAAAAAAAGATGAAATTTTTGAAACTACTCCAGAAAATATTAAAATGTCTTATCCAATGTGGTTTTATGACAAGGTTAGAAATCAATTTGGAGAAGATAAATTTAGGGATGTTTTAAAAAGATATAAAGAAAAAAGCACTTTTTCTGTAAGAGTGAATCATAAAAAAATCTCTGTTATAGATTTTAAGAAATTACTAGAGAGTATAGGAACAGAAATATTATTTAATGTATCTGATGTGTATTATTTAAACAATAATAATGTACTTAAAACAAAATATTATTTAACAGAAGATATAGTTCTGCAAGATGGTTCTTCTTTATTAGTTGTAGATATGTTAGCTCCAAGTAGTGAAGATGAGGTATTAGATGTTGCAGCAGCTCCTGGTGGAAAAACACTTGCAATATTACAAAAATATAATCCTAAAAAATTAGTAGCAACAGATATACATGAACATAAGGTAAAGATGCTTAAAGAATTTGAAAAAAAATACTCTAATTTTAAGGCTTTATTAGCTGACGGTAGAGAATTTTCTGAAGGCATGTATGATAAAATATTACTTGATGTTCCTTGTTCAGGATTAGGAGTTTTAACTAAAAAACCTGAAAAAGTTTATGAGATAGATTTAAAAATTATTAAATCAATAAAAAAATTACAAAAAAAAATATTTGACAATACATATAAATTATTAAGACAAGGTGGAGAAATAGTATATAGTACTTGTACTATACTTGAAAATGAAAATACCAATAATGTTTCATATTTTCTTGAAAAATACAAAGATCTTGAAGTTGTAAATGTAGATTTTCCTCAAGATATAGATATAATAAAAGATGAGTTTGGTGGAAATTTAATTTCATATGAAAATAAGTATTTAGATGGGTTTTATATGATAAAATTTAGAAAAAAGTAGGAATATAACATGTACATAAATTTAGATGAGAGATTACAATTTATATTAAATATTTTAAATGAGTATGGAGAAGGTTATTTAGTAGGAGGAGCATTAAGAGATATATTTTTAGGACTAAAACCTATTGATTTTGATATGGCAACTAATATTCCTATGGAAGAATTATTACATATTTTAAGTGAATATAATCCGATAATAATTTCTGAAAAATATCAAGTTATTTCAATACAAGTTGATGAATACAAAATAGAAATAGCAAGATTTAGAAAAGAAAATGGAATATTAGATGGAAGAAATCCACAAAATTTTGAATTTGTGGAAAATATTGAGGAAGATTTATCAAGAAGAGATTTTACTGTAAATGCTTTAGCTTACAATAATAATAAGGGAATAATAGATAAATATGGTTCTATTAAAGATATTGAAAACCTTGAATTAAATATTATTGGAGAAGATAAATCACTTAGACTCGCAGAAGATAATATTAGAATATATAGAGCTCTATATTTAATTTCAAAGTATAATTTTAAATTATCATGTGAAACAAAAAAAGCAATATCTAACTTTAAAAATTACAGAAAACTCAATGTAAGCATAAGTGGATTCGGGAGATTATTAGATAAAATATTATTTGATAAATACTCTTATAAATCTTTAAAGATCATGTTAGAAAATGATTTATTTAAATTTTTTATTCCTGAATTATCTATAAATAATTTAGATGATGAAACTATCAAAAATATTGTAAATGCATATAATGTATATTGTAAATATAATGCTTTCGAAGATAAAACAATAGGATATGCAATACTTTTCCTTTATTCAGGGAAAAATAAGTTAGAGGATAATAAATTTTTAGTAAATAGTATGATAATTGCAGAATCATATTTGAAAAAAATTGGGTTAAATATGACAGATATTATTTTAGTTAAAAATCTCATTTATTATAGTAATATCATAAGTAGAGTTATAAATAAAGAAACTGTAAAAAGAATGTTATTTGAATTTAGAAATAATAAAAATGTTTCTAAATTACTCAACTTTATATCTTTCATACATCATCATCATGATGATTATAATGAAACAATGAAAAAAACTTTAGAGTTGTTAAGTAGAATACAGTCAATATATTTTGAAGGTGAAGTAGTATTTATCAATGATTTAGATATTAACTTAGTTGATTTATATAATATAGGTCTAGATATTGAAATAAGTAAAGAATCTATAAGACAAGATATATATAAACATGTTAATGAAGGTAATTTAAATAATAAAAAAGAGGATATTATTGAATATATTAAAAATAAATATAGTGTTAAATTTAATGTAGTTAAAGTATCTTCAGCAGGTGGTATTGTTTATAGAATAAATAAGGATAATAATATAGAATTTTTATTAGTTAAAATATTAGGTGGTAATTGGGGATTTCCAAAAGGTCATATAGAAGATAATGAAACTGAAATAATGACAGCTATTAGAGAAATTAAAGAGGAAACAAATTTAGAAACTATAATAATAGATCCTGAGAATTTTAAAAAAGATATTTCATATATTACAAATACAGGTGAATTAAAATATGTTACCTTTTTCTTAGCTAGAGCTATAAGTCATAATGTATTAATTGATATAGGAGAAATTAGTGAGTATAAATGGTGTAGTTATGGAGATGCATTAAAGATATTAACTTACTCATCACATAGAAAATTATTACAAGAAGCAAGGTTATATATATTTAAGGAATAGAAAGGGAAATTGATGAGAAAAAATGTTTTTTTAGGCTTAGTACATTATCCAGTATATAATAAAAATAGTGAAATAGTAGCAACATCTGTTACAAACTTTGATATACATGATATATCAAGAACTTGTAGAACTTATGATATAAATAAATATTTTATTATTACTCCAGTAGATGCACAAAAAGAATTAACGTCAAGAATATTAGGATTTTGGCAAGAAGGCGATGGAATAGATTTTAACAAAGATAGAAATGAAGCATTTGAAAATACTCTTTTATCAGATAGTATAGAAAAAAGTATTGAAAAAATAATAGAAATTACAGGCAAAAAACCTAAAATTATTACGACTTCAGCAAGATTATTTGAAAAGACAATTTCATTTGAAAAATTATCTGAAAAAATATTTAATGATGATGAAGTTTATTTTATTCTATTTGGAACAGGTTGGGGACTAACTAAAGAAATTATGGATATTTCAGATTATATATTAGAACCAATAAGAATAAATACAAGATACAATCATCTTTCTGTAAGAGCGGCTGTATCAATTATTTTAGATAGATTATTTGGAGAAAATTAGGAGGAATAATGAAAAAAGAAACAGTAGGAATAGTATTAGTTTGTCATAGCAATTCTATGACAGATGCATTTTTAGAATTTTGTAATGTTTTAAAGCAAGAAGATTTTGAATTATTAAATGGTGGTGGAAGTAATTATGATACTTATGGAACTACACCTGAAATAGTTGCAAGTGTTATAAGAAAAGCAAATAGAGGAAAAGGGGTATTAGTACTTGTAGACTTTGGAAGTTCAATAAATGCAGTAAAAGGTGCGATAAAATTAATAAATGGAGAAATAGATGTTGAAATAGCAGATTGTCCATTAATTGAAGGAACTGTATCTGCAATAGTTGCAAATGATGAGAATATGGATTTAAAAAAATTAAAAATTATCGCAGAAGATAGTGTTAATTTTAAAAAAATAAAGTGATAATATGTTTGTAGAAATTTGTAAAACGACTTTTAAACTTTTGAAGAAGAATTTTATATTTTTAACATTTTTCTTTATTATTAACATTTTTATTTTTAGGTTATCAGATACTATTTTTAAATATCAATTAAATGAATCATTTTTATTTCAAATAAAAATCTTGTTTAAATTATTAGAAAATCTTCTTTTAATAATATTGATAATGGTTTTATCAAAAAGTATGGGTTATAGTGTAAATTATATAAAATCAGTAAGATATTTAATTTTTTATACATTACTTGATTTATTGGTTATAATAATTCCGAAATCATTGTTTTTTGTAATAATATTAAAGATGTTTTTACTATTTTTCCCATATTTATATTTTATTGAAAATTTAAATGTAAATTCATCTATAAAATTTTCTATAACTTTATTTAAAGAACTATATGTATATATAGTGCTTCAATTTATAACTTATTTTATAATCCTATCATTTTTGGTGTCTATATTTTTAAGAGATATTGATAGAAATATAAATGTTGGAGATGCTATTAAAATATTAGAACCTAAACTCCCGTATTTAGCTTCAGTAATTTTTTTAGTTAAGACCTTATTTATAGCTGGACTCTATTTTGGTTTTAAAATAAAAACAGATAATAAAAATAAAAATGAGGATGAATAATGGAAAATTTAATATTAATAGGAACAATTACAGGGACACATAGACTTTTAGGTACAGTAAAAGTTAATACTATATTTCCTTTTTTAGAAGAATTAAAAAACTTAAACGTTATTATTAAAAATGATTTTAATGATATAAAAATAGCTAAAGTTGAAGATGTTAAAGGTGTTACAGGTAAAAGAGTTTTATTAGATTTAGATAAGATAAAAAATATTGATGAAGCCAAATCTTTAATAGGATATAAGATATATGTTAGATCAGATTTAATTCCAGAATATGAAGAAGAACAATCAGTTATTGGATACACAGTATTAAATGATTTAGAAAATATTGGTGAAGTTGTTGATATTATGGATACAGCTGCACATTCAATTTTAGTAGTTGTTAAAGAAGAAAAAGAAGTTCTAATTCCATTTATAGATGTTTTTGTAAAAGAAATAGAAGATGACAAAAAGGTTATAAAAGTGGAGCTTTTAGAAGGAATGATATAATATGAAAATAAGGGTTTTAACTTTATTTAATGAAATATTTGAACTGTATTTATCCCAGAAAATTATGCAAAGAGCAAATGAGCAAAACGTTGAGATAGAGATAGAAAATATTAGGGATTACAGTGATAATAAACATAAACAAGTAGATGACATTCCTTTTGGTGGAGGAGCAGGTATGGTTCTTAAACCTGAACCATTTTGGAAATATTTTGTTAATTTAAGAAAAGCAAAGATTAAGAAACCATTTACCGTTTTTGTTACACCTCAGGGTAAAAAATTAACTCAAGAAAAATTGATAGAATTATCTAAAATTGAAGATTTATGTATAATATCAGGTAGATATGAAGGTCTTGATCAAAGGGTAATAGATAAGTTTGTAGATGAAGAAATTTCTATAGGAGATTATGTATTAAGTAGTGGAGATTTACCCTCTTTAGTTATAATAGATGGTATTATGCGTATGAAGGAGGGAATAATTAAAAAAGAATCATATGAAACAGATTCTTTCTATAATGGATTATTAGGATTTCCTCAATACACTAGACCACAAATAATAGATAAAATGGAAGTTCCAGAAGTATTAACTTCAGGAAATCATAAAAAAATTAATCAGTATAGGGAAATAAAATCTATACTTAAAACCTTAAAAAATAGACCAGATTTAATACAAGAAAAACTTAAAGATAAAGAATTTTTTAAAAAATATGATGAATTTTTAAAGTTGATTGAAATATTCTAATATGATATAATTAGGTAAATTGAAAAAAAGTGGTGAAGGTATGAAAAAAATATTATTACTACTAGTTGTTATCATCTTAAATATTAATATTTTTGCAGATGCTTCTTTACTAATTTCAAAAGAAAAATTAGAGTTAGAAGAAGAAAAAGAACAAATTTTAAATGATTTTTTTACTGCAATTAAATTTTCAAATAATACATTAGCAATTTCATATATAGCTGGAGATGAAGAAAGAAGTATTAGTATTTATCCAGAAAATGCTTACTCTCCTGGATTTGCTCCAGTAGTAAAAAAAGGAATAGAAAAAATTGATATTAATGCAATTAATAAAATTGGAGAAACAGCATTAATTGTAGCTATAGAATATAATAATGTGTATATATTAGAAGAGTTATTAAAAAGAGATGTTAATATAAATGTTAAACATCATGTATTAGGTAAATCTCCTTTACATACTGCAATATTTTTTGAAAATTTTGATGCAGTGAAATTATTAGTTGAAAAATATCCAGAAATGGTTAATTTTCAAAATGATGTAGATGGATGGCATCCACTTGAAGATGCTGCACTTAAGGGGAATTTTGAAATAACGAAGTTTTTACTTGAAAAAGGAGCAAATCCATTACATAAAGATTTTAAAGGTGGGAATGCTATAGACTTGGCCGCTAATTTTGGTAAAGGTGATATAGTTAAGCTGCTAAGGGATAAAATAAAGGAATTAAGAAATAATAAATAAATTGGAGGAAATTACTATGATGAGATTGACGGGAATTGGAGCGTCTGAAGGAGTTGCTATTGGTAAAGTTTATGTATTTCATGAAGAGGAAATACAACTTCCAGAAGAAAAATCACTTTCAGGTGAAACATCAGAATCTGAAATTATTAAATTAGAAGAGGCTATGAAAAAATCTAAAACTCAACTTATTGCAATTAGAGAAAAAGTAAGAATTAAAATGGGTGATGATAAAGCTGATATTTTCGATGGACATATTCTATTATTAGAAGATGAAGATTTGATGGATGAAATTAAAAATAAAATAATGGAAGAAGGTTTAAAAGCAGCTCATGCCTTGAAAGAAGGTATAGATGAATATTCTTTAATGCTTTCTCAATTAGATGATCCTTATTTAAGAGAAAGAGCAGCAGATTTCCAAGATATAGGGAAAAGATGGCTTAAAAATTTATTAAATATTAAAATAAGCGATTTAGGTAATTTAGAACCTGATACAATTATAGTTACTAACGATTTAACACCTTCTGATACAGCACAGCTTGATTTAGAGCATTGTAAGGGGTTTGTAACAGAAATAGGAGGTAAAACTGCTCATTCTGCTATAATGGCAAGATCACTTGAAATTCCAGCTGTAGTAGGTACAAGATCTATACTTTCTGAAGTTAGTGATGGTCAAGGTATAATTATTGATGGAGATAAAGGAGAAATTTATTTAAATCCAACTGAGGAATTAATTAAAGAGTATAAGATAAAAAGAGAAGAGCAATTAAAAGCTAAAGAAGAATTGAAGAAAATTAAGAATCTAAAACCAATTACTAAAGATGGACATGAAGTAGAAATTTGGGGTAATATAGGAAAACCAGAAGATATAGATGCTGTTATGGAAGCTGGAGCAACTGGTGTTGGATTATATAGAACAGAATTCTTATTTATGAATTCTGGTCATATGCCTACAGAAGAAGAGCAATATAAAGCTTATAGAGAAGTTGTTGAAAAAATGAAAAATTGCCCTATAACTATACGTACTATGGATATAGGTGGAGATAAGGAATTACCTTATTTAGATTTACCAAAAGAAATGAATCCATTTTTAGGATATAGAGCAATTAGAATTTCTTTAGTTCAAAAAG
The DNA here is from genome assembly GCA_001612575.1 of Streptobacillus notomytis. Lineage (GTDB taxonomy): Bacteria > Fusobacteriota > Fusobacteriia > Fusobacteriales > Leptotrichiaceae > Streptobacillus > Streptobacillus notomytis. Next base: position 2,791 of record LJRV01000139.1, on the reverse strand, counting down.
ATATGTTTAAAACTCAATTAAAAGCTATATTAAGAGCATCTGCTTATGGAACTGTTAAAATTATGTATCCAATGATAACTTCAATAAATGAAGTAAGAGCAGCTAATGTTATTCTTGAAGAATGTAAAAGAGAACTAGATGAAATTGGTAAGAAATTTGATAGAAATATTAAGGTTGGTATAATGATAGAAACACCTTCTTCAGCAATAATTGCATATAAATTTGCAAAAGAAGTTGATTTCTTCTCAATAGGAACTAATGATTTAACACAATATTTCTTAGCTGTAGATAGAGGTAATGAAATGGTTTCAGATCTTTATTCTGCATTTAACCCTGCTGTACTTGAAGCTATACAAAAAGTTATAGATGCTGCACATGATAGAGGAATACCTGTAAGTATGTGTGGAGAATTTGCAGGAAACAAACAATCAACAGAATTATTACTTGGAATGGGTCTTGATGCATTTAGTATGTCAGCATCATCAGTACTACAAATTAAAAAGAAAATATTAGAATCAAATTATTCAGAAGCACAAAAATATAGAGATTTAATTTTAAGTAAAGATACTCCACAAGAAGTAATTGAAGCATTAAGATAGGGATTTATATGAGAAAATTAAAAGTGAAAAAAGAAGAAATAAAAAATGAAACAGTTGATAAACAAGAAAATAATGAATTAAAAAATTTACCTTTTTCAAAATTTGACTACATTCTTTATTTTATATTCTTTGTTGTATCAATAATAAATGAAACACCTGGAAGGTTAGTATTAATAATATTTGCAATATTTGGAGCATCAATATTATTTAAAAGATTTTCTGATAGACTTTCTATAGGTTTTGTTTATAGAATGTTTGTATTTGCTTTATTATCTTTACTAGCATGGCCAGTAAATGTATTAATTAAATATTTTTTAGGAGCATAATATGAAAAAAATAGCAGTTATGATATTTAATAACATAGAAGAAGTTGAAGCATTGTTCCCAGTTGATTTATTTAGAAGAGCAGGAATACATGTAGATTTAGTAAGTCTTTATACTGATAAAAAGATTATGGGTTCACATAATATTGAAATATCTGCTGAAAAAACATTAGATGAAGTAGATTTTATGGACTATGATTGTGTATTTTTACCAGGTGGTTTAGGAACTTCTGAATATTTTAAATCAGAAATTCTTGAAAAAAAACTAAAGGATTACTACAATGAAAATAATTTAGTTGCAGCTATTTGTGCAGCACCTAAGTATTTAGCAAAACTTGGACTTTTGAAGGACAAGAAAGCTATAGTGTTTAGTGGCCTTGAAGAAGATTTAATTGAAAATGGAGCTATAATAGAAAATTCACCTGTGGTTAAATGTGGAAATCTTATTACAGGTAGATCAGTAGCAGCAGCTAAAGACTTTGGTTTAGCAGTTGTTGAATATTTATTAGGTGAAGATGAAGTTAATAAATTAAAAGTTGAAATTATAAACTATTAATATGAAAGGATTACTTTAAATAGTAATCCTTTTTTAGTTTAGATGAGAATTAATATGAGTAAATATTTCTATTTTTTCACAAAATAATGTATAATATTAATATATATAACTGATAAAAGTGAGGATTTATGAAATTTAAGAGATTTCAATTTTTGGGGCTGCTATTTTTAATTAGCTGTAGTATAGTTGATATTGATGAAAGTATACCAAATGGTGAAAATATAGGTAGAAATATATCAAGTAATTATATTATTAATTCAGAAAATAATGAATCAAATTCCCCTAAAATTAATAGTAATGTTGAAAGAAAAGAAATAATGAAAGATTCAGAATTTCAAAATACTATTAATACTGTTGATAATAATGAAAAGTTAAAACAAAAATTAGGTAGAAATGAAAGTTTAATTGAATCAAATATTAATACAACGAGACAATTGAAAGAAGAAGATAATCCAGTAATAATAGTTGAATTATTTTTAAATAAAAGTGGAGAAGAAAAAATAAAAGAAAAGTATGGACTTACAAATTTTATTGGTTCTGATAATAGTAATACAAGCTATAATGAACATGCTTTAAGAGTATTAGATGGATTTATGGATACAAATGCCGATGGTATTATAAGCGAGGAAGAAAAGAATATTTTTAAAGGTAAAAATCCAGACATTAAATTAGTTAGACGTAATCATGCTGGTTTTGATATCATGAATACATATGGGATATTAAGTATGTCATATAGTTCAGTTTATCATAATATCAATTTTAACTATTTATACCCTGATAGTAAATATTTAGATAAGATATATAATGATAAAACATATTTAAATGATTATTTAACTAAAAGACTTTTAAATAAAAATTATGTATATAATGAAAGATTGTTGATAAGTGCCATAGGTAATCAGAATTTAAGTGATTTAGAAACAAAATATTTTTCTAATGATTTATCAAATAAATATCAAGTAATGTCTCCAGAAATGCAGGCTTTTTCTAGAAGTGAAAGTTTACTTGTAAAAAATTCATTTAGAAGAGATCATAATTTGATAAAAAGATTTAATAGATATATGTCAACGATATATATAGATAGTGATAGTAATTATTATTCAGGGAGCTTTACAAGAAAAGATTATCACACACAAGCCTTACTTTTAAGAAGTTTTACTGTTGGAGAATCTGGTCTTTTAGATATTGAGGATAAAAGATATTATCCAGATTCTGGATCATCATATTCAGCACCAAGGATAGCAAGACTAGCTTATGATATTAAAGAAAAATATCCTTTCTTAACATACCAACAAGTAAAACAGGTAATACTT
>LJRV01000138.1 GCA_001612575.1 Streptobacillus notomytis | reverse complement strand
GACACAAAACATAAACCAACAGAAAAAGCAAATGATCTAAGACATCAAGAATTTGTATGGACATTTTTCATTTAACATATAACCTAACCTTAGCTCTGGAATTACATGTAGATGGGTTCTGGTTTCAAGATAACTCGCTGCCTCGTTTAAGAGTTTTTTAAGACCCTGATTTAAATATGCGAGGTCTTTAAGTCCTCGTTGCAGAATATCATAATCAAAGTGTATAGGATCCGATATATCTGCGTCTGGTTTAAAATCGATGGTAGTCCCATGTTCCTTATCTGGAGC
>LJRV01000137.1 GCA_001612575.1 Streptobacillus notomytis | reverse complement strand
TAACTATAACAATAAGCTAGAAAGAAAGCTAAAATTAAACCAACAAATACCCCTAAATACCAAACCAAACTCAATTAATTAAAATAAAAACTTCTAATATTTAATCTTAGAAAATAATAACTTACATTATTTCAAATAATTTTATAATTAAAAAAAGAAAAAAGAGAAAATTTTAAAAAATCTCTCTAAAATAATTCCTACCTTTAAATAATAAATTATTCTGATA
>LJRV01000136.1 GCA_001612575.1 Streptobacillus notomytis | reverse complement strand
TAAACCAAGAAATAGCGCTAGATTACAGCGATAACGGGCGAAAGACAAGTACAAATGGGCAAGTACCTAAAAGTGATGCAACAAATAGACGATTACATAAAGAAGAAATAAAGATAGACTTAGAGGATAACCGAGAAGGTGTAGAATTTAAAACTGAAAATAAGATGAAAGGATAAGTATTTACTGATAAACTTACTAAAGATAACAGGAACTATGAGAAAAATGGTGCTAAAAATAAAATCAAAGACTTTACAGTATTTTCAACATATACATCAAATTAAGTAAAGAAAGAAATGTATCTTTTAAGAATGANTTTAGTGTAATTGTAACAATATGTGAATTTATAAATCTAAAGATAGGCTTAGGATTTGGGGCAGATGATGTAATAAAGAATAGAATAATATAACCAGCAGATAGATATATATCATTAGGTTTAAACTTTAAAGAATATGAGAATTTAGAAATAAAAGTAAACTATGATAAAAGTGTAGGAATATATGAGAAGAAATTAAGGTATTTAGATATAAATGTAAATGGAAAGTATAGTTC
>LJRV01000135.1 GCA_001612575.1 Streptobacillus notomytis | reverse complement strand
AGATTGCATTTTACAAAGATAATTATAAATGGTGGAGTAGGCTTATTAAATGGTTTACAAAAGGTAAATATTCACATTGTGAGAAAGTTAGAATTCAAGAAATTACATTGAATATAAAAAAGTGGGATGTATGTGAATTGAAAGGAATTAGAGAAAAAGATGTTATGTCTTTTTATGAAAAAACGAAGCGTAAAAAAGATCACTTGAAAAGAATATTACTAACATATTGTTTTAATCTAAGAAGACATAATAAAAATAAATAGACCTGGAGTGAATGGTGTGCTGAATTAATAGAAAATAAACGTGATATCTTATTACCTAAAAAATATTATTCAATAAGCCCACAAGAATTAGATGAAGCTTTAAAATATAAA
>LJRV01000134.1 GCA_001612575.1 Streptobacillus notomytis | reverse complement strand
TTTATCCTGACAAAATGACCATGCCGCAATATGACCGATTGAACCGGCTGGCCGGCCTTTATACTGTGCTCCATGTGCCTGCGCACAGTCTTCAATTACATATAGTCCTTTCTCAACAGCCAGTTGCATGATGGGGTCCATGTCACACATCCAGCCCGCCAGATGCACACAGATAATTGCTTTGGTATCTGGTGTTAGACCAGCTTCAATCGTCGCACGGGAAATATTCTGTGAATCCAGCTCGACATCAGCAAAAATAGGATTAGCACCAGCTGTGACAATTGAACTGGCAGCGGCCAGAAAAGTGCTTGAGGTATCAATCACGTCATCCCCCGGTCCGATACCTAAAGCTTTTAATGGCAGTTCAAGTGCGACCGTACCATTGGCGAGTGCAACTGCATATTTGGTACTAGTATAAT
>LJRV01000133.1 GCA_001612575.1 Streptobacillus notomytis | reverse complement strand
CACTTCCTCATACTATGCTATCTTTAGCTGTTACTTTTGCTCCATTTCTTATTGCTATTGCTTTGTCAGCCATTTTTTCTGTACCAGCCTTATGTCCTATTGCTATTGAATCTTTTCCTTTTGCACCTGTATTAGAATAATTTTCTTCATCTATTCTCTTTTTTTCTTCATTTGTTAAACTATTATCAACTATTTCCTTAGCTATTTCTTTTTCTTTTGCTTTCTC
>LJRV01000132.1 GCA_001612575.1 Streptobacillus notomytis | reverse complement strand
CTATTTAGTGATTAATACAGGTAATGCCAATGCTGGTACTGGTCCTACAGGTTTGAAAAATGCTCAGGATACTTGTGCAAAGTTAGCGGAGCTTGCTGGCGTTAACAGTTTCGAAGTACTTCCATTTTCTACAGGCGTGATTGATGATCAGCTTCCGATGGAACGGTTACTCGCTGTCTTACAGCCTGCATTAAATAGCGTACAAGACGCTGCATGGAGTGATGCGGCATCTGGCATTATGACAACAGCCACAGTGCCTAAAGTTGCATCTGAAGCATTTGAGCTTGATGGTATGACTTATACCATGACTGGTATTAGTAAAGGCGCTGGGATGATCCGTCCAAACATGGCAACTATGCTGAGCTTTGTGGCAACAGATGCGCCTATTTGCCGTGATTTAGTACAAAAGCTATTAAAGACTACAGTTGAGCATTCATTTAACCGTATTACCATTGATGGTGATACCTCAACAAATGACTCTTGTATTTTTGTGGCAACTGGTCAGGCTGGTGGTGCTGAAA
>LJRV01000131.1 GCA_001612575.1 Streptobacillus notomytis | reverse complement strand
AAGTAACGTGGTGTAATCGTCGCATCATAATTAGGCGCAAGGTTTAAATAAATTGGAACGGATATTTCGCCACCGCCACCGTTGTTTGAAAAACCAGAGAAACCAAACTGAGGGTTGAGAATACCTGTAGTACGGCGGTCATCAATTGGGAAGTTAAAGTAGGGAACTGCTAGAACTGGAGCATCTTTTACATCTCGTTTTGTTCCGCGCGTAACACCGCGCCCAGTTTCTTGATTCAACTCAATTTTGTTGGCTTGAATTTTCCCAGCAGGTTTTTGTCACGGAGGACAAGTGGTATAAGT
>LJRV01000130.1 GCA_001612575.1 Streptobacillus notomytis | reverse complement strand
ATGATTGTCTTATGAAAAAGATAATAGTTTGGTGACAATAGCCACAGGGATACACCTAGTTACATTTCGAACCTAGAAGTTAAGTCTGTGTACGCTGAAAATACTTAGTGATAGGGAAGATAGGTAGTTGCCAAACTCTTTTTATATGACTTTGTAGCTCAGTTGGTTAGAGCATCTGACTGTTAATCAGAGGGTCGAAGGTTCAAGTCCTTCCAAGGTCGCCATTTGAGAATAAAAAAACAATACATAAAGGGCTAACGCCCTTTTTTTTATTCCAGTAAGACTTGAAAGGGGCTTATTTAGCTATTTGTTAATTTTTGACCATATTTATTGAAAATACTTTATAAATAATGTATAATTAAGTAATAAAATAAAAAAAGGGAGACATCTTATGGAATTAAGAGATTTACAATTAAATACCTCAGAATATTTAGATAAAAAAGTAAAACTAGATGGTTGGGTAAAAAAAATAAGATCACAAAAAAAGTTTGGATTTATAGAGTTTAATGATGGTACATATTTTCAAGGAATACAAGTTGTATTTGATGAAACTTTAGAAAATTTTGAAGAAATTTCAAAGTTATCAATATATTCTTCAATTTCTGTTGAAGGGACTTTAATTAAATCATTAGGTAAAGGTCAAAGTTTTGAAATTAAGGCCGATAATATTTCAATATATAACAAGGCAGATATTTCTAATCCATTACAAAATAAAAGACATGGTATGGAATTTTTAAGAACTATAGCACATTTAAGACCAAGAACTAATACATTTAATGCAGTTTTTAGAGTTAGATCATTACTTGCACATGCAATACATAAATTCTTCATGGAAAGAAATTTTGTTTATGTACAAACACCAATATTTACTAGTACAGATGCTGAAGGTGCTGGAGAAATGTTTCAAGTTACAACACTTGATTTAAATAACTTACCAAAAAATGAAGAAAATATGATAGATTATAAACAGGATTTCTTTGCTAAACCTTCATTTTTAACTGTTACTGGTCAATTACATGTTGAAGCTTTTGCATCAGCATTTCATAATACTTATACTTTTGGACCTACATTTAGAGCAGAAGAGTCATATACTGCAAGGCATGCTGCTGAATTTTGGATGATAGAACCTGAAATTGCTTTTGCTACTTTAGAAACAAATATGGATATAGCAGAATCTATGATTAAATATATTATTAAATATGTTATGGATAATGCACCACTTGAAATAGAATTTTTTAATACATGGATAGAAAAGGGACTAATAGATAAATTGAATTTAGTAGTAAATAATGATTTTGGTCGTGTTACATACACTGAGGTTATTGATATACTTAAAAATTCAGGAGTGGAATTTGAAATTCCAGTTGAATGGGGAATGGATTTAAAAACAGAACATGAAAGATATTTAGCAGAATGTGTATTTAAAAAACCTGTTTTCGTTACAGATTATCCAAAAGATATTAAGGCTTTCTATATGAAACTTAATGAAGATGGTAAGACTGTAAGAGCTATGGATTTATTAGCACCAGGTATAGGAGAAATAGTGGGTGGAAGCCAAAGAGAAGATGATTATGATAAATTAGTTAATATAATGGAAGAAAAGGGACTAAATATAGAAGAATATTCATGGTACTTAGATTTAAGAAAATTTGGATCATTTCCACATTCAGGTTATGGTTTAGGTTTTGAGAGAATTTTAATGTATATTACAGGTATATCAAATATTAGAGATGTATTAGCATTCCCAAGAACAGCAAAAAGCTTAGAATATTAAGAGGAGAAAATATGAAGAAGATATTTCTTGCACTACTTATTATACCTTTATTTCTTAAAGGTGATTTTTTGGAAGAACTTCAAAAAATTGATCTTCTTTTACAAAGATGGCAATACAAAGAAGCATTGCAAAAAGGAAAAGAATTAGCACAAACTGAAATTACAGAAGATGATAAAAACTCTCTTCAAAATTTATTATCGGTTATAGAAAGAAAAATAAGATCTGAATCTGGAAATTTATCAGATAGAGCTTTTAATAATACAGGTGAAATTAACTTCACAACTAATGAAGCTACTAGAAATGGATCTTCAGATGTTGTTTCAACTGGAACATTTGCTTTTCCAGGGGATGTATTAAATGATGCTTCTAAATATCAAGAATATGTTGATTTTGAAAAAGAAGTTTTAGAAAGTGATAATACTGAAAATATATATACTTTATCTACAATATATATGAGAAGTGGATTATATGAAAGAGCTATGAATTTAGGTCTTAAAACTAATGAGATTAGAACAGTATATAATTCGGCATTAGGAGCAAGATTAATTGGTAAATATGATACTGCAATTAAACAATATCAAAAAATATTGTATTCAGATCCTTATCATTTAAATTCTTTATTAGGACTAGGTCTTTCTTATAGAGGTTCTGGAGATAAAAGTAATGCTATAAAATATTTAGAAAAATATTTAAGTTCTGGAGGAACTAATTCAAATATTGAAACAATAATACAATATTTAAGTAGGTAAGTATTATGGGGTGGATTAAGTTGAGTAAAATATTAAAAGAAGATATATGTGTGGAAATTATGAAAAGGTATAATAATATTTTTCATGCTATAGATGATTTTAAGAAATATAATTTAAATCAAATGATTTTAAGTAAATTGTTAAAAGCAGCAAAAGAAGATGATAGGTATTATATAACTAAATGTATGGAAGAAAATATTAAGATATTATCATTTAAAGATAAAAATTATCCTAAAAAAATGATACAATCTGGTTTTATTTTTCCATATATTTATTTAAAAACAAATATAGATATTAATAAATTAGAAAATATATTAGCTTTTAGTTCAAATTATGATTTGATAGATAATTCTAAAAAAATATTAAATGATACATTAGAATTAAATGCTAATATATCATTAAGTTTAGTTACTGAAACTGATGCAGATAAACATATTCAAAAGAAATTTCTATCTAAAAACAATAATATGATATATATCAATTCAAGAGATTTTAAGTATATACCAGAATATTATGATTTAGATAAAGATATTTTAATTTCAATAGAACCTTTTGAAAATTTAAGAAGTAAAAAAAATATTTTGAAATCTACTTGTTTACTTGCAAGTATTAGTGATTTTTTATATATACCAGAAAGCGTTTTAAGTTCAAGAGCAATGATACTTTCCCAAATAATGAATGGAATGGGTAAGGAAATATTTGCGAGTACTTCATATGGAAGTAGGTATTCAGGATGCAACTATATTTTAAGAAATAATATTGCAAAGCTTGTTATGAGTAAAGATGATATAAATAAAGAGGTGAATAATGTCTAAAAATTTAGTAATAGTGGAGTCTCCATCAAAAGCAAAAACAATAGAAAAAATATTAGGACCAAATTATGAAGTTCTTGCATCAGTGGGACATTGTATTGATTTACCAAAAAGTAAAATAGGTATAGATATACAAAATGATTTTAAACCAGATTATAAGATAATAAAGGGTAAAAAAGAAATTCTTGAAAAGTTAAAAGAAAAATCTAAAAAAGCTAGCAAAGTTTTCCTTGCTTCCGATTTGGATAGAGAAGGTGAAGCTATAGCATGGCATATCTCAAAATATATCGATCAAGATTCTAAGGTTAAAAGAATAGAATTTAATGAAATTACAAAAACTGCAATATCAAATGCAATAAGACATCCAAGAAATATAGACTTAAATTTAGTTAATTCACAACAAGCAAGAAGATTATTAGATAGAATAGTGGGATATAAGATATCTCCTTTATTATGGCCAATAGTTGGAAAAAAAGCATCAGCAGGAAGAGTACAATCTGTATCACTTAAATTGATTTGTGATTTAGAAGAAGAAATAAAAAACTTTGTATCACAAAAATATTTTGAAATAGATATTTTAATAAATAAAGATATTAAATTAAATCTTAGTGAAATTAATGGTGAAAAAATAGATAAAATCTTTGATGAGCAAAAATTTAAAAAAGCTCTTTTAGATTTAGAAAATAGTAAAGTAATGATAGATGATATAAAAATATCAAAAAAATCTCAAAAACCACCAGTTGTATTCAAAACTAGTACTTTACAACAGCTTGCATCATCATATTTAGGATTTAATGCAACTAAAACTATGAGAGTAGCTCAAAGGCTTTATGAAGGATTAAATATTGATGGTGAAAGTAAAGGGTTAATTACATATATGAGAACAGACTCTATAAGAGTTTCTGAAGAAGCTAAATTTGAAGTAAAAAAATATATAGAAAAAAAATATGGAAAAGAGTATGTAGGTAATTACTATGTATCTGGAAATAAAAATATACAAGATGCTCATGAAGGTATAAGACCTACAGATATTAAATTATCTCCTGAAAAAATAGAAAAATACTTAACTAATGAGGAGTATAAGTTATATAAATTAATTTGGGAAAGATTTTTAGTTTCACAATTTGCTAATGTAAAATACAATCAAATGCAGATTATAGCATCAAAAGATGAATATATATTTAAAGGGAGTATAAATAAAATTACTTTTGATGGATATTATAAAATATTTAAAAGTGAAGATATGATACAAACTGGTAATTTTCCTGAATTAAAAGAGAATACTAAGTATGATATTGATGAAATTTTAACTAAAATGGGGGATACAAAACCACCTGCGAGATATTCTGAAGCATCATTAATAAAAAAACTTGAAAGTTTAGGTATAGGAAGACCTTCTACGTATGCAAGTATAATTGATGCAATTAAAGAAAAAAAATATGTTGATATAGTTGAAAAAAGATTGGTACCTACAGTATTTGGAAAAGAAGTAAAAACATTACTTGAAAATAATTTTAAAAATATTATGAATGTTAAATTTACTGCTAGTATGGAAAATAAACTTGATGATGTAGCGACGGGTAAAACTTTTTGGATTGATTTGCTTAAAGAATTTTATAACCATCTATTAATTGAAATGGATGTGTATAAACAAAAAGTTGATGAACTTAAAAATAAAGTTATATACACTGATATGGAATGTAGTAATGGTAAAGGTAAAATGATACTAAAAAGTGGAAGTTTTGGTAAATATATAGTTTGTGAATTTGACAGTACGGAAAAAATTTCTATACAAGGTATAGAGTTAAATGAAGAAGATTTAAGTAAAGATGTAGTTGAGATAAAAGATAAAGTAAAAGAATTATTGGAAATAAAAAAAGGTTTTAAAACTGATATGTTTACTCCTAATGGAAGCCAATATTTGTTGAAAATTGGAAGATTTGGAGAATATCTTGAAAGTGAAGAATATGAAAACGATAATTTAAGAAAATCTTTAACTAAAGATTTAAAAACAAAAATTAAAAAAGGAACTTTAAAACCTGTAAATGGAGTATATTTATTAAAAGAATATTTTGATAAATTAGATAATGAAAATGAAAAAATACTTGAATATGCAGGGAAATGCGAAAAATGTGGTAGTGAATTTAATATTAAAATTGGAAGATATGGTAAATTTTTAGCATGCAGTGGTTATCCTAAATGTGAAAATATAAAGAAAATACCTAAATCTGACAATGTTAAAAAAAGAGTTTCTAAGAATAAAACTAAAGCTACGACTACAAAAAAAATTAAAAAGAAATAGAGGACTTTATGGATAAATTATTAGAAAAGTTTTTATATTTTCAAGAAGTCGTTTTGAATAAAAGTTTTAATACTGTTAAATCATATAAAAAAGATTTAGAGCAATTTATAGAATATTTAAAAAATAATGAAGGTATAGAAGATTTTAATAAGGTAGAAATATTTACCTTTAGATCTTTTATAGCTTATTTAAATATGGAACTTCAAGTTAATAAAAGAAGTATTAATAGAAAATTATCGGCAATTAGAACCTTTTTTAAATATTTACTTGAAAATGACCATATTATTGAAAATAAGGCTGTATATATATCAACACCTAAATTTGAAAAACCATTACCTAATTTTTTAACTAGGGAAGATATAGATAAATTAAGAAGTGTTATTAAACTAGAAAAAATTACAGGTTTAAGAGATAGAGCAATAATAGAATTACTTTATTCAAGCGGTTTACGTTCAATGGAATTGCTTGATTTAACTGAATATACAATAGATTTAAAAAATAGGGAAGTAAGAGTTATAGGTAAGGGTAATAAAGAAAGAATATCTTTTTTTAGTAATAATGCTCAAAAATATATATCAGAATATATTGAAAGAAAGAAAAAAGAATACAAAAACTATAGCAAAGATGTCATATTTGTTAATAAAGATGGGAATAAGTTAGATTCAAGATCTCTAAGAAGATTAATAACAAGTTATTCTATTAAAGCTGGAATAAATAAAGAGGTTACACCTCATATATTTAGACATAGTTTTGCAACAGAACTATTAAACCAGGGTGTTGATATTAGATTTGTTCAAGAATTACTTGGACATAGTAGTATAGCAACTACACAATTTTATACTCATATAAGTAAAAATACATTAAAGGATGCCTATATGAAATCACATCCTTTTGCCACTAAAAAATAGGAGAGAAAATGAAAAAAAAATGTAAAGGTTGTGGATTAACATTACAATCAAATGATCCTAAAATTGAAGGATATATACCATATGAAAAATTAATTTCCAATGATGAAATAATTTGTAAAAGATGTTTTAGATTAAAACACTATGGTGAAAATTTAGAGAAAGAAGAAGATAAATTAAGTTATCAAATAGAAGTAAAAAAAGCTATTAAAGAAGCAGATATAGTTATACCCATATTTGATATTATTGATTTTGAATCTTCATTTACTACTGAAATTATAGATTTACTTGAGGATAAAACTATACTTGCAGTGATAAATAAAATAGATTTATTACCTAAATATATACATGTAGCTGAGATATCTAAATGGGTTAAATATTATTTTTCAGAAAATAATGTATATCCTGAAGATATTGCATTTATTTCTGCTAAAAATAGATATGGAGTAAATGGAATATTTAGAAAAATACAGTATATAGCTAAAAATATTTTGAAAAAGAATCTAGATAGTAATATTAAAATTGCTGTTATAGGTGTATCAAATGTAGGTAAATCGAATCTTATAAACCTATTACTTGAAAAAAATATTAGCACAGTTTCTAAATTTTCTGGTACTACAAAAAAAATGTTGGTAAATAAGAAAAAAACTAAGGAATATATGTTAACAATAATGGATACTCCTGGATTAATTCCTGATGGTAGATTATCTGATTTATTAAATTCAGATATTTCATATAAATTAGTACCTAGTGGTGAAATTTCAAGGAAGACCTATAGACTTAAAGAAAAACAAGTATTTATGTTTGAAAATTTAGCATATTTTGAAATCAAAAATATACCTGAAAATAAGTCAGGTGCTATAATTTCTGCCTATGCTTCAAGGGAAGTTAAATTCCATATTACTAATATGGAAAAAGCAAAAGGATTATTGAAAAATGGATTTTTTAACTTTTTAGATGAAGAAAACTATAATAAATATTTTTCAAATGAGTTTATAAAAAAAGATTTTGTAATAGAAGAAAATGAAGATTTTGTATTCGCTGGGCTTGGATATATTGAAGTTAAAAGAGGTCCATTAGAAATATCAGCATATTATCCAAAAGGAGTAAAAACATTAGTAAGAAAAAGTATATCTAAAGATTCTGATTTTGAAGAAGAAATTGATGAGGATGATTTATTGTGGTAAGAATTTTAAGAAAAATAATAGTAGTTTTAATATTATTAATATTAGCTTATTGTTATTCAACTAATAAAATATATGATTTAAGTACTAAAGAAATGGTAAGTAGATAATGAAAGTTGCTGTACTTGGAAGTAGCAGTAGTGGTAATTCAACGTTTATAGAAGTTGGTGGAGTAAAATTATTAATAGATGTAGGATTTAGTTTAAAAAAAATAATTGAAAAACTTGAAAGTATTAATGAAAAATTAGAAGATATTTATGCTGTTTTCATAACTCATGAACATATAGACCATGTTAAATCATTAGGACCATTACTTAGGAAAACTAATATATTAGTATATATACATGAGGATTCATATAACGAGATAAAATCAAAATTAGGTAAACATGATGAAGAAAAAGTAATACTTTTAAATAAAAGAGAAGTATATATTGGTAATGCATGTATAATAAATTTTGATTTGACACATGATTCAAAACATTGTTTAGGATTTTCATTTATAGAGAATAATAAGAAATTTGTATATATAACTGATGCAGGATATGTTACTAAAACTATGGAGTTTCACTGTAAAAATGCAGATGTAATAGCTATAGAAAGTAATTATGATTATGATTTATTGATGTCAGGTTCTTATCCTTGGGATATAAAAAGTAGAATTAAAAGTAAATTCGGTCATTTAAGCAATCAAGATTGTTTGAAGTTATTAAAAAATATTTATACAGAAAAATTAAAAAAAATATTTCTAATGCATTTAAGCGAAGAAAATAATATGCCTTCACTTGCAATGCATAATATAAGAAAAGAGTATAAGAATATTAATATAGAAATTTCAGATGAAAATGTTACTAGTATTTTTGAAATTTAGGGGGAAATATGTGGAAAGAATTAGAATATAGGATAAGAACATTAAGTGTTTATAGAAGCTATAAAGATAATACAGAAATTATGTTAGGTCAGGGTAATAGAAAATCTAAAATAATGTTAATATTACCTGATATAGAAAAAGAAGCTTTAGAAAATGGAAATATACTTGATAGTAATAGTGGTAAAGTTATACAAAATATTTTTAAATATTTAGGTATAGACCTTGATAATATTTATATTACTTCATTATATAAATTAGATAAAAATTTTATTAGATATGATTCAAATATTATAGAGGAATTATTAGATGTCCTTATAACAGAAATTATGTATGTTGATCCTAAATATATAGTAACTATAGGTGAAGAAGTATTTAATATATTGATATCAGATGCTTTAGGAAAAGATAATAAAAAAATGAATGTTAATATAAATAAATGTGTAGGAAATATTTATGAATATTTTGAAAAAGCCCTAATCCCTATATATGATATATCGTATATATCTAAGGCAAAAAAAGAAGAAAAATTTAAGATAGTAGAAGTACTAAAACTAATTAAGGAGAAAAATAAATGATAGGAATTGGAATAGTAGGATTACCTAATGTAGGTAAATCCACATTATTTAATGCCATAACTAAAACACAAAATGCAGAAGCTGCAAATTATCCATTTGCTACTATAGAACCAAATGTTGGTATCGTTTCTGTACCAGATCAAAGGTTAAATGAAATTGCAAAAATAATTAATCCTAAAAGAATACTAGGAGCTTCTGTAGAATTTGTTGATATAGCTGGACTTGTAAAAGGTGCATCTAGTGGTGAAGGATTAGGAAATCAATTTTTAAGTAATATTAGAAATACTAAAGCTATATGTCAAGTTGTAAGATGTTTTGAAGATGAAAATATTATACATGTTGAAGGTAGTGTAGATCCAATTAGAGATATTGAAATAATTAATAGTGAATTAATTTTAGCTGATATAGATACTGTTGAAAAAGCAATAGTAAAAAATTTAAAACTTTCAAGAACAAATAAAGATGCTAAGATATTAGTTGATACTTTAGAAAAATGTAAAAAAGTATTAGAAGAGTATAAGATGTTATCAAGCTTTGATTTTACAGAAGAAGAATTAAATATAATAAAAACATATCAGTTTCTAACATTAAAACCTATGATGTTTGGATTAAATATATCTGAAGAAGATTTAGTAAATGGAACCGAAAATGAACATATGAAAAGAGTTAGAGAATATGCTGAAAGTATAAATGCAGAATGTGTTTCTTTTTCAGCTAAGGTTGAATCAGAATTAATAGAAATAGAAGATGAAGATGAGAGAAATGAATTTATTGAAAGTTTAGGAATAAAAGAACCTAGTTTAAATAGATTTATAAGATCAGGATTTAAATTACTTGGTTTAATTTCATATTTTACTGCTGGTGAGCAAGAAGTTAGAGCATGGACTATAGAACAAGGAACATTTGCTCCTAAAGCAGCAAGTGAAATACATTCTGATATAGAAAGAGGATTTATTAGAGCTGAAGTGGTAGCATATGATAAGTTTATTGAATATAAGGGATGGGCAGGTAGTAAAGAAAAAGGTGCTATGAGATTAGAAGGTAAAGAATATTTAGTTAAAGATGGGGACGTAATGTTTTTTAGATTTAATGTATAAAGGAGAAAAATATGTATGATTTATTAGTTATTGGTTGGGGAAAAGGTGGAAAAACTTTAGCAGGAATTTTAGCCAATAAAGGTAAAAAAGTTGCAATAATAGAAAAAGATCCTAAAATGTATGGTGGAACATGTCCTAATGTAGGATGTTTACCTACAAAATCAATGGTTCATAGATCTAAGTTATTAGTAGGAATTGAATCATTAGGTGTAAAAAGAGATTATGAGTTTAATAATATGATATATAAAAACTCATTATTAGAGAAGAAAAAGCTTGTTAACAAAGTTAATACAGCTAATTTTAATTTATTAAATAATAATGAAAATATTAAAATATATAATGGAGAAGCTAAATTCATATCAAATACTGAAGTTATGGTAAATGGTGAGATTTTAACATCTAAAAATATAGTTATTAATACAGGTTCTAAGACAATAATGCCTAGTATTAAAGGAATAGAAAGTAATAAAATATTAACAAGTGATAATGCATTAGAGCTTGAAGTATTACCTAAAAAATTAGCAGTTATAGGTGGGGGATTTATAGGTACTGAATTTGCAAGTTATTTTAATAATTTCGGTTCAGATGTTACAGTGTTTGAAAGTATAGATGAATTTATGCCTAGAGAAGATAAAGATATATCTGAAACTGTATTTAATATATTGGTTAAACAAGGTATTAATTTTAATTTTGGAACTAAAGTATTAGAATTTACTGAAGTCTATGATAAGGTAGAAGTTAAATTCGAAAAAGATGGAAAAGTTAACTCTGATATATTCGATAATGTTTTAATTTCTATTGGTAGAGATCCTAATACTTATGGATTGGGATTAGAAAATACTGATATTGAACTTTCAAGTAGAGGAGAAATAGTTGTAAATGAATATTTAGAAACTACAGTTTCAGGAATATATGCCTTAGGTGATGTAAAAGGTGGAGAAATGTTTACAGCAGTATCTCTAGATGATAGTAGAATAGCTCTTCCTAGAATATTAGGAGAAAAAGGAAGAAGTCTTAAAGAAAGAAGAAATGTACCTAAGGTTTTATTTATTGATCCAAGTTATGCACAAGTAGGACTTAATGAAAAACAAGCTAGCGAAAAAGGTATTAATTACATAGTAAAAAAATTGCCTACAACTGCTATACCTAAATCTTTAGTTATAGGGGAAACTGAAGGATTTACTAAGGTTTTAATTAATGAAAATGATGAAATAATTGGAGCATTCATAATTAACTATGAAGCTCATGAAATGATAAATTTATTAGCACTTGCTATAGATCAAAAAATTAAATATCAGGTTTTAAGAGATTTAATTTATGCCCATCCAATATTTACAGAAGGACTAAATGATATTTTAAAATAAAGTAGGAGGATTAAATGGGATTTATGATGACATATTTAAAAAAAATATTTGATTTAACTTTTATTCTACATTGGTTAGAAAATAATTTATTTAAATTATTAATAGGATTAGCTGTGTTAATTTTCTATAGAAAAATAGTTGATTCTACTTTACAATTATTAGATAAGGTTTTATTTTCAAAAATAAGAGATCATGGTTTAAGAAGTTTCTTAAAATCATTTTTAAAAGTATTTATACATATAGTGTTACTTAATTTAATTATAGGTTTATTTGGATTTAACTTAACTTCTGTATTTGCTTTAGTTGGAGCACTTTCAGTAGTATTAGGGTTTGCATTTAAAGAAATTATTCAAAATATTTTTGGAGGGATAATATTGTTGGTATTTAAACCATTTAAGGTTGGAGATGTTATACAATATAATAGCTATATTGGTACTGTTAAAAAAATAGAAATTTTTTATACAAGACTTATTAATTTTCAAAATGAAACAGTTATAGTTCCTAATGGATTACTAATTAATAATGAAATAAGAAATATAACAGCTCAAAATAGAAGAAGATTAGATTTGATAATTTCTGTATCATATGAATCGAATTTAGCTCAAGTTAAAGAAATTTTAGAGAAAATTGTAGATGATTGTGAATATGTACTTAGAAGTAAAAATGATAGTGTAACTATAGGTCTTGGTGAATTAGGAGCTTCATCAATTAACTTTGTAACTAATGTATATGTACTACCAGAACATTATG
This sequence comes from Streptobacillus notomytis, assembly GCA_001612575.1. Classification (GTDB taxonomy): domain Bacteria; phylum Fusobacteriota; class Fusobacteriia; order Fusobacteriales; family Leptotrichiaceae; genus Streptobacillus; species Streptobacillus notomytis. The sequence continues at coordinate 36,935 of LJRV01000130.1, read as the reverse complement.
TTTTAGCTAAATTCTTCATTCTTGAAGAAGCTAAAAGAAGATTTGATTTAGCAGGTATATCAATACCATTTAATCAACTTGATGTATATATTAAAAATAAATAGGGGTTGTTATGGAAATAGTTAGATTTGAAAATTATGATTACACTAGTAATACCTATGTTATAATAAGTGATGAAAAAACATATATAATTGATCCAGGTTCTAAAGATATGAGTAGAGTATTAGAATATATTAAAGAAAATAATTTAGATTTAACAGCAGTACTTTTAACTCATGGACATTTTGATCATATTTTAGGTTTGCCTATGATACTTGAATATAAGAATGTGAAAGTATATATACATGAAAATGAAAAAGAATTTTTATATAATGACAAATTATCATTACTTTTATGGGCAGAAACTAGTCAAAACTATTTAAATCCTTGTTTAGAAAATATTAATGTAGTAACATTAAAAGATGGAGATAAAATAGATAAATTTGAAGTAATACATACACCTGGACATACTAGTGGAGGTATATGTTACTATAACCTAGAAGAAAAAACACTATTTTCTGGGGATACATTATTTAAAAATACTTATGGTAGAGTTGACCTTCCTACTGGAGATTCAGAGGATATGTGGAAATCTATAGCTAAAATATTAAAATTAGAAAGAGATACAGTCATTTATCCTGGACATGGAGATAGTACTACTGTAGGTAGAGAATATTCTTTTTATTACTCAGGATTTTAGATTGTTTCTTTAAATTAATATATTTATTTTACACATTGATAATATTCTGATAAAATTTTAATGTAAACAATAAAAGAAAGACGGTTATTCTGAATTAACTTTAGATTAATTTTTGTATACTGATGGAGGTTCAACTATTGATTAATATGTTATACAGTTTTAAATTAAATTTATTTCTATTTACTTTTTTAGCTCCTGTATTAGTAATTATTTTTAAAGATTATAAAATATTATCAAGAACAATATTTTATTTAAATTTAATTTTAATATTTAGTTATACATCATTACATTTAGTTATTTTTATTAAAAATAGGTTTATTTAAATATTTTAAATTAGTATAAAATGCACCATGTATTATGGGGACAAAGTCTTGATTTACAAGTAAGTTTCATTTTATGAATGAAGTTAGAAGAAAGACATAATATATAAGAGATAAAGATTTTATCAATATTACCACAGTTAAGGAAATTATGAATAGAATTAGAAACATGTTGTATATGTTTTTCATTAAAATAGGTTTTGAGAGAATTAATAGAAACTGCTAGAATAGATTTGGATAAGATTTACTATTAGAATACATATTTATCAACTCCAATCTGTGATTTGGTTTGGCGATTAAATTACATATAAAAAGAAGAGGTGATTCAAGAATTTTTTTGAAATTCTTAATCACCTTTTATACTTTTAGATTGTTGTGAAAGAGTTTCTATACTTATATTAATCTATTTTCTTTATTAATTCTTTAACTACATTTTCGATATTTCTATTATCTTTAATCCAAAGATCTGGGTAAAATCCTATACCTTCTCCATGATATTCTTTAGGTACGAAATTCCCACTTTGTGGAATTTTTAATATAAGGTTAGAATTTTTTAGAATATAATTTTCACCAGATGTTGTTATAAAAGTACCACTAGAATTTGAGCCTAAAACATATACATTTTTATAATCAAGTAGTTTTAACATAGATAATGTAACTTCACTAGAAGATGCACTTTTATTATTAACAATTATAAAAATTTTAGCCTTTCCTCTTTTTTTTACGAATTTTTCTACACCTTTTTTATAATTATCATAATACCATGACAAATAACTAGTAATATTATTTGAGGTATTACCAATTAAATTTATAATATTAAATGGTAAATCGTAGTATCTTCTTAAAAGATACTCTATAGAACTTGGATATCCACCTGAATTTCCTCTTAAGTCTATTATTAAATTCTTATCTTCAATTTTTTCATCTTTTAGTTTATAAAATAAATATTCTTCTAAATTTTTACCATTTAAGTTAATGTTTAAAAAAGTTGGTAAGCTCAAGTAAATATAATCTTTTTCAACTTTTAATTGGAATTGATTTGACATTTTTCCATTAATTTTTAAAATTTCTATTTCTTCATAACTATTATCAGTATATTCTATTTTAATATTCTTGCTTAAACTTCCTATAAAATCTATATCTACAATAGTATATTGCAGATTAAAATTTTCATCTAAAGTCTTGACTATAAATTTTTCAATATCTTCTTCATCATTTATCTTATATATTTCTTTATTATTTATAAAATATTTTCCGTTATTTTTCTTTATGTATTTATTATAGATATATGAACTTGATTTTTTAGAAATCTTATTTTCTTCAAAAATAAAATGACTATTATTAATATATTTATTTAGTAAATTTAAAATTTTTTTCTTAAAATCTGTAAGTGATATTTTATTATCTACATCTTTTAAAATTATATCTTTTTCTTTTTCTAAATTTTTAAAATCAATATTATTATATTCAACATATCTTGTTTTTAATAAATAAAGTAAAAGCTCTATATCTTCTTTAGCTTCTTCCTTACTTAACATTTCAGGTTTAATAAACATTTCTTTTAATATATCATCAGAAAAATAATTATGTTTAATTATTTTTTCATATTCTAAATTAATTAATTCATCATTTTTATTAAATGTATTAGTATATTTTGAATAATCTATATTAACCTTATATGGAACTAAGTTGATTTCATCTTTTTTAAATATATTACAACTGCATAATAGATATAGTGTAAATAAGATATAAAATATTTTTTTTAACATTTTGAACTCCAAACTTTATTATATGATATAGGTAGCTTATAACTTAAGACAGTTATTTTTTCATAAACAGCTCCCCTTAATATTCTTATTAGTATTTTATCATAATATTAATAAATATTTAAAATATATATATTTAATTAATATTATTAATAATTTAAATACTTCCATATAAACTCATTACTAAACAATATAAATATTTATTTTGTAATTTAATAACTAATGGTAATTTAGATAATATTAAAAATAAAGCTATAAAAGTTGTTTCTAATATATATAAATGATATTAATAGTTCTAAATATGTTTTATTATTACTCATGGATATACGGTTACTTTCAATAAATTTAGTTGTTTGTTATTGTACTGTATATCCTATTTTTTTTGACACTTATTTTTTGAATTTACAATTTTTTTATTTATTTATAAATATATCTTTTTTTAATTTTAATATTGCCTTATAATTATACCACCATAGTATTTTCTAAACAATAAACTCTTATTTTATATACCATTATCATTAAATATAAAATTAAAAAATATTTACATAATATGAAACCAATAAAAGGATTATATATTCTTTCACTATATCGAACCATATTTTTTATTATTAATAAAATTATTATCAATTATTTTATTGATAATAATTTTGAAAACATAATATAATTAAAATAAATATATGAAAGGAAAATTATTATGAAAATTTTATCAGAAGAAGAAATGCTAAAAATTGATGGAGGTAAATCATATAGTAAAATAGCAAAAGGAGTAGGAAAAGTTATCGGTTGAACTATTTCATATGTAACAGCTATAGATGATGATGGTTCTGGAATTATTTCAGATGTTAGAGAGGGTGCTATAGAAATGATAAGACAAGGAATAGATGATTTTAAAGAAGGATGGAATGAATAAATTTATAATATTATTATCAATCTATTTTATTTACGGAATTTTCAAATATATTAATTATAGTTTAATTGAGTGCAGTAAATTATTTTATTATATTTATATATTTAGAGGATATTTATTATTATCTTCTGTAGTTCCATTATATTATTATTTTAAAAACATAAAAATAAAAAAAGAAGCAAAAATTTTTGAAATATATAATTATTTTAGTTTACTATCATTAATGATTGTAATAGGGTATATATTTTCAAATTTAAATATATTATTAGGGTTAGATTATAAATCACATTATACTTTTGTAGGTCCAGTGATTATTTGGTTTTTATTTAGTAGTTTTTTTTCGCCTATTTTAGAAGAATTAATTTTTAGATTTTTTTTAATAGAAACATTAAAAAAAAGAAAATATAAAAGTATTATTGTTATAAGTTCAATATTTTTTTCAATATCACATTTAAGATTAGATTCTTGGATTATATCATTTTTTATAGGTATAATTTTAGCGAAAATATATATGGACTTTGGTTTAAGATATTCAATATTAGCTCATATTATATATAATTTCATATATAATATTCCTAAGTTATTTTTTAGAACTAAATTTTATTATATAATATCTTTTATAGTTATTATCATATTAATATTTTCTTTAATTATAAGTATTTTAACATATAAAAAATATTTAAAGAAACATTCATATAATTTCTTATTAACTTATAATGATATAAAAATTTTTTTATTTGAAAATAAACTATCAATTATATTAATTATATTTATTTCTTTAATTAACATTTATTTAGGAATAGACTTAAAATAGAATATATAATAATATAAACTATAATAATTTGTAATAAAAAAATTACTTTTTCATTTAAAAATTATTTTAAAGGACTTTGGGTCTGTTCCAAAATAGAAAACCTAGATAATAGAAAGGGACTATTTTGGAACAATTACTTGATAGTATTCAACTTTTTGTGTCAAGTATATCCACAAAAAGATTAAAGATATATTTTAAAGTAATTGACTTAAACTCATTAAAAAATCAAAAAAATATTGAGCACTTAATTTAGTTGGAAAATTTATTTTTCTCTCTATTCCATTTTTATATTTAATTAAGACTTTTTTATTTTTCATTTCTACATTTGATATATTTTCTCTGTTTATTATTAAAAACCCTAAAATTAAAACTTTGTCATCATAATAAATTATTCCTTGATTAACAAAAACAGTTCCAAATAAATATAAATAAAATCCTGTTTTAATAATATTTAAATCTTTAAAGAATACACCAAAAATAAAAGCAATAACCGCTAAAAAATAAAATATATAAAGAAAAAATTCTTGATAGCTAACTTTTTTTGATCTCATTTTATTTCCTATTTTAAGAAATTCTAAATAAAGTAGTCGTATATTAATTAAAAATGTCATTATAGCTATTAATTTATTGACTATATTCCCCAAGTTATTTGTATTATCTAAAGTAAATAGAAAATATAAAGGTATAAAACTTAAAAAATAATATACAACATTTAATTTTATTTTGTACATAACCCCTCCTATTCATTTATTTTATTATATAAATCATTAATTCCTTCTACAACTGCTCCTACTCCAATAGCCGCAAAACCTATACCAGCAGGTGTCATACTAGCTCCTGCGGCTGTTATGATTGCACCACCAGCTATTTTTAGAACATCGCCTATTATTTCTGTTTTTTTACTTCCGCCATTTATATGGTTTATTTCTTCAATTGATAAACTTTGCATTTTCATACTTAAATCATCTCCTTTATATTATTCTTTATCAAAAGCATTTCCAAAACTTTTTATAGCTGTTCCTGTTAATGCAATTGTAGCTCCTACTCCAATTGCTCCTGAAACAGGTATTGTTGAAGCCGCTATAACCGCTCCTGCTGTTGCAAGAGTTCCTACAAATGCATTAGTTGCATCTTTAAAATCCCCTCCATTTATAGAAGTTTTTTCTTTTAAATTAAGTTCTTCAATAATCATGATTTTCACCTACTTTCTAATTTAACTTTATATTAGCATATTTATATAGTCAATATAATTTTTTTATTATTCAATATTTATTGGATAATATAAAATCGTATATAGACAATAAAATATAATAATTAAACATAAAAATTAAAATACAAGCTTTCTTAAATAATATATTAACTATTAATACATTTCATATTATGAAAAAAATAATTTTTCTATTTTCTATAATTACGATATATCTTATAAATTTATTTGCTTATTATTTTAACTTCTAATATCCTCTTGTATAATAAATAGTTTATTAAAGTACTTGGAGCATCAATTATTAGTATTAAAAGGTCTACTAATTTATGAACTTTACAATATATATAATTTAATTTGTACATCTTATATTTTGATGACATAATAAAATAAAATTAATTAGAAGGAGATGTATGATTATAGTTTTAAACTATAACATACAACAAAAAATGTTTTTTAGAAAAAAATTCTATTGTGTTTTACAACAAGATGAAAAAGATTGTGGTCCAGCATGTATATTAACAATTTTGAAAGAATATAAAATTGAGTACTCTATAGCTAGATTAAGAGAAATTGCTGGAACTGACAAACAAGGAACGAACATTTATGGTATTTTAAAAGGATTGGAATACTTTAATTTAAACGGAAGAGCAGTAAAAATAAGTGATAAAAAAATTGATAATACCTTAAAACTTCCAGCAATAGCACATATTATAAATGATAAAAATATGTATCATTATGTAGTTATTCAAAATATAAATAAAGATAAAATTGTTATTTCTGACCCTGCAAAAGGTGTTTTAGAATATAATTTAGAAGATTTTTATAAATTTTGGACAGGTATTCTTATTTTAATTGATAAAACAATGGATATAAAAAAAATTAATATAAATAAAATAGATTTTTGGACATTTTTTAAGAGTATAAAATTACAAAAAATCTTAATTTATAATATTATAATAATATCTTTTATTATTTTATTTTTAGGAATATTTACATCACTTTATTTTAAAATAGTAGTAGATTATGTTTTGAAAAATAAGTTAGTAACTACTTTAAATATTATAATGACTGGGGTTGTTTTTTTATCAGTAATAAAATCTATTTTAGAACTTGTAAGAAACCAATTAATATTATTTTTAAGTCAAAGGATAGATGACATAATATTATTTGGATATTATAAGCATATAATAAATTTACCATTAAATTTTTTTGCAACAAGGAAGATAGGAGAGATAATTTCTCGGTTTTCAGATGGTTCTAATATAAGACAGGCAATATCTGATATATTATTTACTTTAACAATAGATATGCCTTTATCTTTACTTGGAGGAATAATCTTATTTTATTACAATGTTAGATTGTTTTTTGTTTCTTTAGCATTATTAATGTTATATTTTTTAGTTTATAGTATTTTTAAAAATAAGATAAAAATAAAAAATCAAGATGTATTAGAAAAAAATGCAATATTAACATCAAATATTATAGAGAATATAAATGGGATAGAAACTATAAAATCATATAATTTAGAAAAAATTATAGAAGATGAAACAGATTATAGATTTATAGAATTTTTAAAATCAATTTATAATAGAGGGAAATTATATAATATAATAAATTTTATTTCTAACAATATATCTACAATTGGAAATTACTTAATTATTTGGATTGGTTCTAATGAAGTTATAAAAGGTAAAATGTCATTGGGAGAATTATTTGTTTTTTTATCATTGTTAGCATTCTTTTTAGACCCTCTGAAAAAAATATTTAATTTACAAATTCAATTTCAAAATTTAATTGTTGCTGCAAATAGAATTGGAGAAATATTTGAATTAGAATTAGAAGAAAAAAAATTAAAGAATAAAGTTAATTTAAATAATTTGAAAGAAAAAATAGAAATTAAGAATTTAAAGTTTAGATATGGTACTAGAAAATTAATATTAGATAATATAAATATTAATATAAAAAATAATCAAAAAATAGCTTTTATTGGAGAATCTGGAAGTGGAAAAACTACTTTGGCAAAATTATTAATGAGATATTATGATTATGAAGAGGGAGAAATAAAGATAGGTGGTATTAATATAAAAGATATAGATACATATTTTTTAAGAGAAAAAATAGGGTATGTATCTCAAGAAACATTTTTATTTAATAAAACTATTAGAGAGAATTTATTTGTAGATGAAGGAGTAGATTGGAAAGAAATTTTAGATTTATCTGAAAAATTGAAAATATTAGATTTTATAAATCAACTCCCTAATAGATTTGAAACATTAATAGAGGAAAATGGTAAAAATTTATCTGGCGGTCAAAGGCAAAGATTATCAATTTTAAGAGCATTATTAAAGAAACCAGATATTTTAATATTAGATGAAGCGACAAGCAATTTAGATTTTATAACAGAAAAATCTATAAAAAATGTGATTGATAGCTTAGAAATAACTACAATAATAATAGCTCACAGATTAAAAACTATAAAAATGTGTGATAAAATCTTTATATTTGAAAAAGGAAAAATAATTGAAAGTGGAGAACATTTAGAGTTATTAGAAAAACGTGGTAAATATTTTGAATTTTGGGAAGAACAGGTATAATTAAATGAAAATAAAAAAATATAAATTAAGTGAATTGATAAATGGAAGAGATGAATTAAACAACAAAAATAAGAAAATTTATAATTTTTTTTTACCATTATTTCTAATAATAATTTTCTTTCTTTTTATTTATATTTATTTTTTTGAAATAGAATTAAATATAAAAGGTATAGGTGTAATTGAAAGTAATTCAAATATTAGTATAGTAAAAAATATTATTCCTGGGAAAGTAAGCTCTAATTATATGAAAGATGGATTATATGTTAAAAAAGGACAAGTTTTATTTGAGCTAGATAATAATTTACATGTTTTGAGATATGAAAATGTAATTAAGGAGATAGATGAAAATAAAAAATTTTTAGATTATATTTTACTGGGTAAAAGTGATGTAAATGCTCTTATATTAAAATATAAATTAGAACTAGAACAACTAAAATTTAAAATTGAAATAAATAAAATTGAAAGAGAAAAAATAGAAAAAGAAATAGAAAATTCAGAAGAAATTTATTCTATTGGAGGAATTTCTAAAAAAGAAGTTTTAAATTTAAAAAAAGAATATTTAAAAATTATATTGAATGAAAAGAAATTATTTACTGAAATTGCAGAATTTAAATTTCTTAAGCAAAAAGAAGTATCAAATAAGATTAAAGAATTAGAGTTAGAATTAGAAAAAATGAAAAATATTATAGATAATAATAAAATATTTGCTTCAATTGATGGAGAATTAGAATTAGAAAAATATATTGATGTAGGAGATTATATTGGAAGTGAAAATTTAGGAAAAATTATACCTAAAGATAATAGATACAAAGTTAAATTGTATATAAATTCAGAAGATATAAATAAAATAAAAATTGGAGATCAAGTTAAATATTTTTTAAAAGATGAAAAAGGAAAAGAATACGATTTGATTGGAAAAGTTGAGTATATATCAAACACACCCGTATGAGTATATATCAAACACACCCGTAAATATAAATAATAATATATACTATTATCTATATTGTACTATAGAAAATAGAAATAGTTTAAAATTGGGATTAAATTTAGAATTTTCTATATTATATGATAAAAAAACTATTTTTAATTATATTTTAGAACTTATAAAAAAATAAAATTAATTTCATGTAGAGAATATATAATGGAGTATAATTTTATTCATATATTTGAATTAAAGAGGGTAAATATAGATAAAATGTATTTGAATAGTTAATGGAAAAAATAGGTTGACATAAAGAAGAGATGATTTAAAATTCTTAGTTTGTCTAGGATTTAGGATTATCTTTCTATTTATATTATTAATAATAACTATATAATATATATATTTTGTATATTTCTTGTATTATGATACAATACAGTTATTAAAAAATAAAGGAGGAATCAGTAATGAAAAAAATAATATTATCAGTTTTAACACTTTTTATGTTGTTTAGTTGTGGTAATAAAACAGAAGTTGATGTAAAAGGAGGAACTGAGTCTATTATTAAAATTGGTGTTCCTGAACCTTTAACTGGAGATTTATCTCAGTATGGTGTCGCAATAAAAGAAGGTATAGAATTTAAAGTTTCTCAAATAAATAATGAGGGTGGAGTTAATGGTAAAAAGATAGAGTTAATAGTTGAAGATACTAAAGGTGATTTACAAGAAGCAGTAAATATAATGAAGAAGATGATATCAGTTGATAAAGTTGATGCAGTATTAGGTGAGGCAATTTCAGCAAATTCATTTGCTATAGCAGAACTTGCTCAAAAGGCTAAAATTCCTATGATAACACCAGCAGGAACAAGATTTGATATTACAGAAAATAAAGATTTTGTTTTTAGGGCTACATTTACAGATCCATTCCAAGGAGAAGTGTTAGCTAAATATATTAAGAAGTTAGGATACTCAAATATAGCTGTTTTAACAAATACATCAAGTGATTATTCAGTAGGAGTTGCTAAGAGCTTTAAAGAAGTTGCAGATAAGATTAACTTAAAATATGATGAACAAAAGTATACTAAAGAAGATAAAGATTTTAAATCATTATTAACAAATATAAAGAACTCTGGATTTGATTCAGTTTTAATCCCAGATTATTATAACACAGTAGGTTTAATTTTATCTCAAGCAAAAGAGTTAGGGCTTAATGTTAAATTTTTTGGTGCAGATGGATGGGATGGAATACAAACAGATTTCGTCGATGTAGCTGAAGGAGCAATATTTACAACTCAATTTGATATAAATGATAGTTCAGAATTAAGTATGGAATTTATTTCTAAATTTAAAGAAAAATATGCTAAAGAACCTAATCTATTTACAGCACTTGGATATGATGCGGCTACTATTATTATAGAGGCTTTAAAATCTGTTGAAAATCCATCAGATCATATTTTGGTTAAGGAAGCATTAAGTAATGTTAATTTGGAATTAATTACAGGAAAATTAGAATTTGATGCAAATAGAAATCCTAAGAAAGTAGTTTCTTTCTTAACAATAGAAAATGGAAAATTAGTATTAAAAGAAAAATTCTAAAGTTGTGCTCTTAATGGGCACAACTTTTTAAGGAGAGAAGATGTTTAAAAATTTTATAGATCAAACAATAAATGGTCTGCAAACAGGTAGTATATATGCATTGATAGCTTTAGGATATACTATGGTTTATGGGATAGTTAAACTAATTAACTTTGCTCATGGAGATATATTAATGATAGGGGCATATATTAGTTTTATGGCTGTAAACAGAGGATTTAATTTAACTACAGCTTTAATAATATCTATAATATTTTGTTCTATTTTAGGTATAGTTATGGAAAGATTAGCATATAGACCATTAAGAGATGCATCACGTATGAATGTATTAATTACAGCTATAGGATTAAGTTTTTTACTTGAGAGTTTAGCTTTAATATATTTTGGAGCTTCTCCAAAAATTATTAAAGCTGAATTTATACCTAAATACTTATCAAGTTCAGAATATATAAGTATTTTTGGTAATAGAGTTAGTAATTTAAGTTTTTTTGTAATTATAGTTACCCTATTTTGTATGTTTTTATTACATGTATTTATTAAATATACTAATTTAGGTAAGGCAACAAGAGCAGTATCTCAAGATATATCAGCAGCGAAACTTATGGGGATAAATACAGATTTCACTATATCTTTAACTTTTGCTATAGGTTCAGCATTAGGATCTTTAGGTGGATTAATGTATGCACTTACTTATCCAAGAATAGATCCATATATGGGATTATTGCCAGGACTTAAAGCATTTATTGCTGCTGTATTTGGAGGAATAGGTAATATACCAGGAGCAATGGTAGGTGGATATGTAATGGGATTAATTGAAACATATGTGAAAGGATATATTTCATCTACTTGGGCAAATCCTATAGTATTTATTTTATTGATTATTATCCTATTATTCAAACCTAATGGATTATTTGGTAAGAATAGAAAGGAAAAGGTTTAAATATGAAAAATAAGAAAGGTTTAAAATTAAATAAAACTAACTATATATTAGGATTTTTAATGATATTGTTTACATATCTAATATTACAATATTCTATAATAGATGATGGTATTTTTAGCTATAAGGCGAGTATTTATATAAATATATTGATATATATTTTATTTGCTTTAAGTATAAATATTACAACAGGAGTTATGGGTGAACTTAATTTAGGACATGCTGGATTTATATCTATAGGAGCATATTCATCATCTATTTTTTCTAAATATTTGTATAGTTTTAATTTAAATCCTTTATTACATTTAGTGATAGTTTGTATATTTGGAGCAGTAATTGCAGGACTTTTTGGAACTTTAGTTTCTATGACAACTCTTAGATTAAGAGGAGATTATTTAGCTATAATAACACTTGCATTCGGGGAAATATTAAAATATATTATACAAAATATAGATTTTTTAGGTGGAGCAGCAGGTTTAAATGGAATACCAGATATAATTAATTTTAGTTATGTATTTTTAATAGTTGTTGTTTCTTCTATATTAATGATAATGATACTAATATCTAAAAAAGGAAGACAATTATTATCAATAAGAGAAAATGAAATAGCTGCTGAGAATATGGGAGTTAATATTAATAAGGTTAAAATTTATGGATTTACTCTTTCTGCATTCTTTGCGGGTATAGGTGGGGCCTTATTTGCACATAACCTTGGAAGTTTAACTCCAGATAAGTTTAATTTTGTATTTTCTATAGAAATATTAGTAATGGTAGTTTTAGGTGGTCTTGGAAGTATAACTGGAGCTGTTGTATCAGCAACTTTTCTAACTTTATTAAATGAGCTTTTAAGACAAGTATCAGAATATAGATTTTTAGTTTATTCAATTATATTAATAAGTTTAATGATATTTAAAAAAGATGGTATTTTAGGAACTAATGAATTTACTATACCAGCTTTATTAAAATGGTTAAAAGATATTAAACAGAAGGTGATAAAATGAAGTTATTAGAAACTAAAAATTTAACATTAAAATTTGGTGGATTAACTGCTGTTAAAGGTGTTAATGTAGAGATTAATGATAAGGAATTGATAGGATTAATAGGACCTAATGGTGCTGGTAAAACTTCATTTTTTAATTTATTAACAGGAGTATATAAGCCAAGTGAAGGAGAAATATTTCTAAACGAAGTTAATATTTCTTATATGAAAACTCATAAAATAGTTGCTCTTGGGATGTCTAGAACTTTTCAAAATATTAGGTTATTTAAGCAATTAACAGTACTTGATAATATTAGAATTTCTTTAGATCAAAAAAAGGATTATTCAACATTAGATGCAATGTTTAGAACAAAAAAATTTAGAGAATATGAATATGAAAGTATAAAAAAGGCAAAATCAATCTTAAAAATATTTGATTTAGATGAAATATCAGAACATAGAGCAGATTCATTATCTTATGGTAATCAAAGAAAACTTGAAATTGCTAGAGCACTTGCTTGTTCTCCTAAATTATTATTACTTGATGAACCAGCAGCAGGAATGAATCCTAATGAAACCTATGAGTTAATGAAAATAATAGAAAAGATAAAAAATGAATTTAATATTTCTATATTATTAATAGAACATGATATGGATTTAGTAATGGGTATTTGTGAAAGAATTTATGTACTAAATTTTGGAGAGATAATTGCAAGTGGTAAACCAAGTGAAATACAGAATAATAAAGAAGTTATTAAAGCATATTTAGGAGATTAAAATGAAAATATTAGAGGTAAATAATATTAATGTATTTTATGATAAAATACATGCAATTAAAGATATTTCTTTTTATATAAATAAAGGAGAGATTGTATCTTTTATTGGTGCTAATGGTGCAGGTAAGAGTACAACTTTAAATGCAATTTCTAACCTTTTAAAAATTAAATCAGGAGAAATAGCATTATTTGGAGAAAATACAGTAAATATCAAGGCTCACAAATTAGTTTCAAGAGGGATAGCACATGTTCCAGAAGGAAGAAGAATTTTTACAGAATTAACTGTATTAGAAAATTTATTTATGGGTTCTTTTACAAGACCAAAATCAGAAATAAAGGAAAATTTAGAGAAGATGTTTAAACTTTTTCCAAGACTTAGAGAAAGAAAAAATCAATTATCTGGAACTATGAGTGGAGGGGAGCAACAAATGCTAGCTATGGCAAGAGCATTAATGTCTAAACCTAAATTACTTTTATTAGATGAACCTTCTATGGGTCTTGCTCCGTTGTTAGTTAAAGAGATATTTGAAATTGTAAAAAAAGTAAATAAAGAAGAAAATGTAACCATATTACTTGTTGAACAGAATGCTAAGATGTCTCTTGAGATATCTGATAGAGCATATGTTATTGAAACAGGTGAAATAATACTTGAAGGTAAAGGATTAGATTTAATAGATAATCCTATAATTAAAAAAGCATATTTAGGTGGATAATAAAATAAGTACTATCATGTCATTGATAGTACTTTTTTAATCATTAATCATTTTATCTATTAATATATCAAAAAATTTTAAAAATTCTTCTATAGGTTCTTTATTTCTCATTCTTTTTAATTTAAGGCAAGTTCCTTCAAGATTATTTATTAATAAGTAAGTATAATAATCTATAAATTCTGATTTGTATTTATTATGAACTATACTTAATGTTTCTAAGAAAAAATATATTCTACTTTCTATTTGAAAATATGCATCAGCTATTTTTGTATTAATCTCATCACTTAAATTAGAAAGTTCAGAATTAAGATTTCCTAAAGGTGAACCACCATAGAATTTTTTAGTATTACTATTATATATACCGAATAATAAATCATTTTCTTTATTTTTAGCTGTATTATCTTCATCTTCTATTTCTATAATTGCAACATTATTTAAAAAAATAGAAAAAAAAGATTTAAGTTTGTATATAGATAAATCATCTACATTTTTTTCAAATAATTTTAAAATATTTTCTCTATGATAATCTATTACTTGTAATAGTAAATCATCTTTACTTTTAAAGTAATAATAAAAAGAACCTTTTGGAATATTACATACATCTAATATATCTTGAACACCAGTATTAACGTATCCTTTTTTAAAGAAAAGATTTGCACTTTGAACTATTACATTTTGTTTTTTTTCTTGTAATAATTTCTTTTTTTCCATGTATTTCACCTCTTGATTACAGTTTAATATTAAAAAGATATAAAGTCAACATTTTTTTCGACATTTTGGTCTAAGACAGAATAATTTCCAAAATCAATACTATAATCATTTACTATTTTCTTTGAAAATGAACCATGTACTTCTTTTATACCTAACTCTTTAAATTTATGAAGATTATTAATATTTATTCCACAACCAGCTATAATAGGTAAATTTTCTTCTACTGCTTTTTTGATATTTTCTATACCTATTTCTACATTTTTTTCATGACCTGATGTAAGTATCCTAGTTATACCTAATTTTACTAATAACCGTATATTATTAAAATAATCATTACTTACATCTATAGCTCTATGAAATATTGCTTCTTTGTTGTATTTTTTAGCTAGATTTATAAATTCTTTACTTTTTTGTATATCTATACTATTATCATGATTTAAAAAACCAAAAACTATACCTTTTATAGGTAATTTCAATAAATATTTAGCATCTTCTTTCATTATCTTATATTCATTTTCAGTATATGTAAAATCACCTTCCCTAGGTCTTACCATAACAACTATATCCTTACTTGAAACTTCTAAAGCTTTTTTAACTAATGCATATGATGGAGTTAATCCTCCTACGCTTAGCCCTTGATTAAGTTCTATTCTTGAAATATTTAGTTTTTCAGCTATTATTACATCTTCTATATTACCTGCACAAATTTCTATTTTCATTTTATACCTCCTAATATATTATACATTAAACTATGATAAAAAAATATTTAAATTGCAATATTTATCTATTAAATGTATACTTTAATATATAGTTTTTAAACTTATAAAAAATATTTAAATTATAGGAGGAAAAGATGAAAGTAACTATGGGAGGAAATCCAATTACTTTAATTGGAAATCAAGTGAAAGTAGGAGAAATGGCTCCAGATTTCAAAGCGTTGAAAGGGGATTTAAGTGAATTTAAGTTAAGTGATTATTTAGGTAAAAAAATAGTATTAACTTCTTTCCCATCAATAGATACAGGAATATGTGCAATACAAGCAACTAAATTTAATCAAGAAATAAGTAAATTTGATGATGCAGTACTTATAACTATTTCAAATGATTTACCTTTTGCATTAAATAGATATTGTGGTGCTAATAGAATTGATAATGCGATTACTATTTCAGATCATAAAGATGTTGATTTTGGAATGAAATATGGAATGTTAATAGAAGAGTTAAGATTACTTTCAAGAGCTGTGTTTGTAATTGATAAAGAAGGTAAATTAGCCTTTATAGAAGTATGTCAAGAAATTAAAAGTGAACCAAATTATGAAGAAGCTTTAAAAGTATTAAGTAGAATATAAAAAATGGTAGATTTAATCTACCATTTTTATATATATAAGTTCTAAAGAGTTAATGTGATTTTATCTTGTTATGAAATATATTAAGAATATTATAAATAATAACCAAACTACTTTTCCAATTTTTTTACGTTTACTTGTAAATAATTTACTTAATACATATACTATAAATCCAGCTGCAATACCATCTGCTATAGAATAAGATAATATCATTACTATTATAGTTATAAATCCAGCTGCTGCAGTTGAGAAATCACTCCAATCAACATTAGAAAGTTGTGTTGCCATTAAAATACCAACTACTACAAGTGAAGGAGCAACTACAGGTTCTAAGAACACTCCATTAACTTCTATACCAGATATTACTGTTAATAAAGGAGAAAATAAAGTAGATAATAAGAATAATAAACCAACAATTATTGAAGTTAGTCCAGTTCTTCCACCAACAGCAACTCCACTAGTAGATTCTATATAACTTGTAACATTTGAAGTTCCTAAAGCTGATCCTACTATAGTACCTATAGCATCTGAATAGAACATTTTATCCATATCATAATTTTTTCTACCATTATTATTAATCTTATTTGTAACAGCTATTAATGTACCTGCTGTATCAAAGAAATCAACAAATAACATTGTAAATACAACTATTATAGTTTGTGGTTTATTCATTATTGATTTTAATCCATCTACAAAAGCTCCAATTGCTGAAGTGTCAAATTGTATACTTACTATTTTTGTTGGAGTTGCAGGCATTCCAGTAATTCCTGCTTTATTTAAAATAATACCAACAATTGCAGTTATAAATAACCCTATAAATATTCCTGATTTAAATTCTAAACTCATTAAAATAATTGTTATAAATAATCCGAATAATGCAAGTAATACAGTAGGATTTTTGAAGTTTCCTAGTGTAACTAATGTGGCAGGACTAGCTACTATTACTCCCATTTTAACAAGACCAATAAATGCTATGAAGAAACCTATTCCAGCTCCTATAGATTGTTTTAAACCTACTGGTATAGAGTCTATAATCAATTTTCTTAATCCTAACAATGAAATTAATAAAAATATTACTCCTGATAAAAATACCATTGCTAGAGCTTCTTGCCATGTATAACCATATTCAAGTACAACTGTATATGTAAAGAATGCATTAAGTCCCATACCAGGTGCTAGTGCTACAGGTGAGTTAGAATAAAACCCCATAAATATACAAGCTACAGCTGCAGATATAGCGGTTGCTAAGAAAACAGCATTTGCTGGTAGACCAGCAGTAGATAAAATACCTACATTAACTCCTAAAATATATGCCATAGTTAAAAATGTTGTAATTCCAGCTATTAACTCTGTTTTAAAATTAGTTTCATAAGTGTAAAATTTAAAAAATTTATTCACAAAAAAACTCCCTTCTGTATTTTTAAATCGCATCCATTAAAAATAAAAAAGAAAGTTCATAACTAAGAATATACAATATCTTCGTAGTCCTAGATCAAGGCTCTAGGGTAGAAACTTCCTTGCCATTTATAAGGAGATATACGATTTTTTTTCATAAACATATTATCATGAAATATAAAAAAAGTAAATAGTTTATAAAATTTCTTGAAAATTCAGCATAAATGATATATAATAATGTATATGTGAAAGTATATGTTTGATTAATAAAAGGAAAGGATGATTAAATTTGGATATACATCATCTGAAAATTTTTTACGAAACATGTAATGAAAAAAGCTTTACTAAGGCCGCTAAAAAATTATTTATAAGTCAATCAGCTGTTTCAATACAATTAAAGAAATTTGAACTTTCTATGTCAACGCAATTAATAGAAAGAAATTCTAAAACTTTTAAACTTACATTTGCAGGTAATGAATTATATAAGATGTCTCAAGATATATTTAATAAGATATCTCGTATGGAAAATGAAATGAAAAAGATAGTTTCAAATCATAAATCTAAAATTGTAGTTGGAGCAACACACAATATAGGAGAACCTCTTTTACCAAAGATAATTACAGATTATAGTAAAAAATACAAGGAAGTTGAGTTTGATTTATATATTAAAAATAGCACTTCACTTGTAAAACATATTAAAGATGGAATAATAGATATAGCTATGATGGAAGAAGAAATTGTAGATGAAAAAGATCTTAGATTTGTTCAAACTGATAATTATCCATTTGTAGTTATTGCACCTCCGTATGTTAATAGAGTAGAAGATATTAAAGAAATGAGTATGTTAAAAAAAGATACTCAATTAGCATCTAAATATATAGAAAAATTTGAAGAAATAATAAATCATAATTTTGACAGAAAAATAATTGTTAATGGTAGCAATGAAACTATTAAAAATCTTGTAATGAATGGTATGGGAATTAGTGTATTACCTTATTATTGTGTATATGAAGAAATTAAAGCTAAAAAAATGAATTTAGTTCATGAATTTGATAAGCTTGAAGATAAATTCCAGTTAGTTTATTTGAAAGAAAATGAAAATAAGGCGTGTATAGTAAACTTTGTTGAATTTTTTAAGCAGTATAATATAAAATTTGAAACAGATAGTATAATTAAAAAGAAATAAAAATATTGGGGTGCTGTAAAAGGCTGAGATTATACCCACAAACCTGATACAGGTAATGCTGGCGTAGGGAAGTATTTTTAAATTAAAGTATTTACTTCCTTTGCAGAAAGGAAGTTTTTTTATGAAAAAAATTATAGATAAATTAATTAGTTACTACTTAATATTTTTGATATTAATAATATGGCAATTATTATCTGGATTTGTAATAATACCAAAATTTTTATTGCCTTCGCCTATTGATGTAACAACAGCATTTATTAAAGATTTTTCTTTGATAATAAAACATACAAAATATACTATTACAGAGGCTTTCTCTGGACTTTTTTTAGGGACATTTTTTGCTTTCATATTATCAATAATCATGGATAGATTTGAGTTTATGTATAAAACAAATATGCCTTTACTTATTATCACTCAAACTATACCTACAGTAGCTATAGCACCTTTACTTGTATTATGGTTTGGATATGGTATGAGTTCTAAAATACTTTTGGTTATACTTACAACATTTTTTCCTATAACTGTTGCTTTGCTTGATGGATATAAATCGGTAGATAAGGAAAATTTAATGCTTTTAAAATCTATGGGAGCTAATAAAATTCAGGAATATATACACGTTAAATTACCTAGTTCTTTGAGTTATTTTTTTTCAGGATTTAAAATATCTGTGTCATACTCTTTAGTAGGTGCAGTAGTGTCAGAATGGCTTGGAGGGTTTTATGGTTTAGGAGTATATATGACTCGTGTTAGAAAATCATATTCGTTTGATAAGATGTTTGCAATTATCTTTTTTATATCAGCATTAAGTCTATTTCTTATGACTATGGTTTCTAAAATGGAAAAATATATAATTAAATGGGAGGAAAAATGAAGAAAATACTAATTATATTTTTTGCTATGATTTTAATTGTGAGTTGTGGAATAAAACACGGTGAAACAAATAGAAAAAAAATAACTATAGTTCTTGATTGGGTACCTAATACTAATCATACAGGACTTTTTGTTGCTAAAGAAAAAGGATATTTTAATGAATATGGATTAGATGTAGAAATAGTGCAACCACCAGAAGGAAGTAGTACTCAACTAATAGGTATAGGTAAGGCTGAGTTAGGGATAAGTTTTCAAGATACATTAGCTAAATATTTTGCTACTAAAGAAAAATTACCTGTTACTGCTATTGCAACTATACTTCAACATAATACATCAGGTCTTGTATCTTTAAAGAATAAAAATATTACTTCATTTAAGAATTTAGAGGGTAAAACTTATGGTACATGGGAAGATCCTATAGAACAGGCTATAATTAAAAAATTAATGAAAGATGAAGGTGGAAATTTTGAAAAAGTTAATGTTATACCTTATTCATGGGACGTGTTAAAAGCACTTAAAATAGATACAGATGCTACATGGATATTTTATGGTTGGGATGGAATTGCTCTAAAAAATGCAGGATTTGATTTTAATTTTTTAGATGTTAAAATAGCGCCAGAACTTGATTATTATACACCAGTTATAATAGCGAATAATTACTTTTTATCAAATAATGAAGAAAGTGTTACAAATTTATTAAAAGCTATAGAAAAGGGATATAGATTTGTTTTGGAAAATGTGGAAGAATCTGTTGATATTTTATTAAAAGAAGCACCAGAGCTTGATAAAAACCTGGTGTTAGAATCTCAAAAATGGTTGAATAACTATTATGTAGATAAAGGTGTTAAATGGGGATATATAGATTCAAAAAGATGGAATACATTCTATGAATGGCTATTTAATAATGGATTACTTGAAAATCCAATAGAAAAAGATTTTGGGTTTACAAATAAGTATTTAGGAGAATAATATATATTTTATGATAAAATTAGAAGTGAGAAATTTAAGTGTTTTTTTAAATGGAAAAAACATAGTAAAAAACATTAATTTTCATGTTAATGATGGAGAACTTGTAAGCGTTATAGGTCCATCAGGGAGTGGTAAAACCACAATTTTTAATGCTGTTGCTGGAATTATACCCGTAAATACTGGAAAAGTTTTATTAAATAATATAGATGTTACAGGTAAAAATGGTAAAATGAGCTATATGCTTCAAAAAGATTTATTACTGCCATTTAAAAATATAATAGAAAATATTGCACTTCCTTTAATAATTAAGGGTATGGATAAGAAGAAAGCTTTTGAAAAAGTAATGAATAATCTTGAAGTTTTTGGACTTTTAGGACTAGAGCATAAATATCCTAGAGAATTATCTGGGGGACAAAGACAAAGGGCTGCATTTTTAAGAACATATATGTTTTCTGATGGTATGAATTTACTTGATGAACCATTTTCATCACTTGATTTAATAACAAAATCAAATATACATAAATGGTATATGGAAATTAGAAAAAAATTAAATATTACAACCTTATTAATAACCCATGATATAGATGAGGCTATATTATTATCTAATAGAATATATATATTAAATGGTAATGGTAAAATTTCTAAAGAAATACATATTGATTTGGGGTTAAGGGATAATACAACAATGGATTTTATAGAGTTTAAGAAAAAAATATTAGAAGAATTAGAAAAAAAATAGTATAATAAGTGTGGCGAAATTATCACCACACTTATTAAAAACATATGTTATATAAAAAACTTTCAAAAAAACACAAAAAGTGTTGACAAAGAATTTTAAATGTGATAATATAATTCTTGTCGATAGGACAATGTAACAACGGTGTATAGCGCAGCTCGGTAGCGCACTTGCCTTGGGAGCAAGGGGTCACAGGTTCAAATCCTGTTACACCGACCATTTTATGCGGGAGTAACTCAGTTGGTAGAGTGTCAGCCTTCCAAGCTGAATGTCGCGAGTTCGACCCTCGTCTCCCGCTCCATTTTTATTTATGGTGTCCGTAGTTCAGTTGGTAGAGCGCCAGTTTGTGGCACTGGTTGTCGCGGGTTCAAGTCCCGTCGGTCACCCCATACATGCGCGAGTGGTGAAATTGGCATACACGCTAGACTTAGGATCTAGTGCTTCGGCGTGTGGGTTCGAGTCCCACCTTGCGCACCATTTTTGTTAAAATGAATAATCATTTGAACAAACTAAAGACAGTAGGTACAAAGTAAATCCTACCGAGGTGAGTTCTGAGTATAATACATATATTTAAGGTATATACTTCTAACCTCGCCCACTAAAATATAGTGGTTTTTTTATTTACAAGGAGGTGAAACAATATGGCATCAAAGGCTAATATTGCAGCAGTAGAAATGTTAACTGAAAAATTAAGAGAAGCAAAAGCAGTAGTTTTCGTTGATTATAAAGGAATTACAGTTAATGAAGATACAAAATTAAGAAGTGAAGCAAGAAAAGTTAATGTAGAATATTTTGTTGCTAAAAACAGATTAGTACAAATAGCTTTAAAAAATGTTGGTTTAGATCTTGAGTTAAAAGAATTAGCTGAAGGAACAACATCTTTTGCTTTAGGTTTTGAAGATGGAGTTGCACCATCAAAATTAATCTATGATTTTGCACAACAATTTAAAGGTGAAAAATTAAAAATTAAAGGTGGAATAATAGATGGAAAAGTAGCTGATAAAAACATGATAGAATCATTAGCTAAGTTACCATCAAGACCAGAATTACTAGGTATGATAGCATACGGATTATTATCGCCAGTAAGAATGTTAGCAGTTGGATTATCTAACGTAGCAGAACAAAAAGAAGCTTAATAATATATATATTTAAAAAATAGGAGGAAATAAAATGGCATTTAATAAAGAACAATTTATTGAAGATTTAAAAGCAATGACAGTATTAGAATTAAAAGAAGTAGTAGAAGCTATAGAAGAAACTTTTGGAGTATCAGCACAACCAGTTGCAGTTGCAGGTGGAGCAGTAGCTGCTGAAGCAGTTGAAGAAAAAACAAACTTCGATGTAGTATTAACAGGAGCAGGAGCTAACAAAATAGCAGTTATTAAAGAAGTAAGAGCTATTACAGGATTAGGATTAAAAGAAGCTAAAGACTTAGTAGATAACGGTGGAGCAGTTAAAGAAGGAGCTTCAAAAGAAGAAGCAGAAGAAATTAAAGGTAAATTAGAAGCTGCTGGAGCATCTGTAGAATTAAAATAATAACATATTAAAAAAATAGGGAAATAGACATCCGAAATACGTGATGTCTTTTTCCTCATTTATAACACCATTCAAATTTCAAATCTTTTTACTTTGATCATTTTTATATTTAACACATTATTTTCGGTGTATCAAGGTATATTTTTCATAGGAGGAAACTTAAAAAAATGAATAACAAACTAATTAAAAGATATAGTTTTGGGAAAATTAAAGACAGGGGAGAGATGCCTAATTTTTTAGAATTTCAATTGGATTCTTATGAAGATTTTTTACAAACAAAAAGATCTCATGATTCAAGAGAATTAAAAGGACTTGAGGCAATATTCCAAGAAACATTCCCAATAGAATCTGCTAATGGTACTTTAAAGTTAGAGTATTTTGGGTATGAAATACACGATAGTGAAGCACCGTTAAATGACGAGTTAGAATGTAAAAAAAGAGGAAAAACATATTCAGGTCAATTAAAAGTTAGATTAAGATTAATAAATAATAAAACTGGAGAAATTAAAGAAACATTAGTACATTTTGGAGATATACCTTTAATGACTGATAAGGCTACTTTTATAATAAATGGAGCAGAAAGAGTAGTTGTTTCTCAATTACATAGATCTCCAGGTATTACTTTTAATAAAGAATTAAATATGCAAACTGGTAAAGACATGTTTATCGGTAAAATTATTCCATATAAAGGAACTTGGCTTGAATTTGAAACAGATAAAAATGATGTTTTAAATGTGAAAATTGATAGAAAGAAAAAAGTATTAGCATCTGTATTTTTAAAAGCAGTTAAATTCTTTGAATCTAACGCTGAAATAATGGATGAATTTTTTGAAGTTAAAACTATAGAACTTGCACCTATATACAAAAAGTATAAGAATATAGAAGATGCAAAAAGTGTTATTAGAACAGAAATAGAAGGTTCATTTGTTAATGAAGATATAGTAAATGAAAAAACAGGGGAAATAATAATAGAAGCAGAAAGTTTTATAGATGAAATTACTGTAGATAAATTAATTGAGTTTAATATTTCTGAAATTACTATATGGGAAGTAAAACCAGAAGATAGAATGATAGCTAAGTCAATTAAAGATGATCATACTAAATCATCTGATGAAGCTGTGGTAGAGGTATTTAAGAAAATAAAGCCAGGAGATATAGTTACTGTAGAAAGTGCGTATAATTTAATTATACCTATGTTCTTTAATCCTCAAAGATATGATTTTGCACCAGTTGGAAGATATAAAATTAATAAGAGGTTAAAACTTGAAGGAGAGATTAACGAACAAGATATAGTTTTAACAAGAAAAGATGTGATAGCAACTATAAATTACTTAAAAGTACTATACAATGGTGGTGGAAGTACTGATGATATAGATAATTTATCAAATAGAAGAGTAAGAGGAGTAGGTGAGCTATTATCTATTCAAATTAAAGGTGGAGTAGCTAAAATGTCTAAAATGGTTAAAGAAAAAATGCAAACACAAGACATTAATACTTTAACACCTCAAAGTTTATTAAACACTAAACCATTAAATGCATTAATATTAGAATTTTTTGGTAGTGGACAATTATCTCAATTTATGGATCAATCAAATCCTCTTGCAGAACTTACTCATAAAAGAAGAATATCAGCATTAGGACCTGGAGGATTATCAAGAGATAGAGCAGGATTTGAAGTTAGAGACGTTCATAATTCACATTATGGAAGAGTTTGTCCTATAGAAACTCCGGAAGGACCGAATATAGGATTAATAGCTTCACTTTCAACTTATGGTAAGGTAAATAAATATGGATTTATTGAAACTCCTTTTGTTAAGGTTAAAAATGGAGTGGCTGACTTTAATGATATTAGTTATCTTGCAGCTGATGAAGAAGAAGGACTGTTCATAGCCCAAGCAGATACTAACATAGATGAAAAAGGAAAATTACTTGATAAAGATATTACATGTAGATATGGTGATGAAATAGTTCATGTTAAAAAAGAACAAGTTGATTTAATGGACGTTTCACCTAAACAAATAGTTTCAGTATCAGCAGGTTTAATTCCATTTTTAGAACATGATGATGCTAACCGTGCATTAATGGGATCAAATATGCAAAGACAAGCAGTACCATTACTTAAAACAGAAGCTCCATATGTAGGAACAGGTCTTGAAAGAAAAGTTGCTATAGATTCTGGAGCAGTACTTGTATCTAAAGTAAATGGAGAAGTTACTTACGTTGATGCAAGTAAGATTATAGTTACAGATGAAAAAGGTGATGAACACTTACATAGATTATTAAACTTTGAAAAATCTAATCAAAGTATGTGTTTACATCAAAAACCAATAATAGATTTAGGAGATAAGGTAAATAAAGGGGACATATTAGCAGATGGACCTTCTACATCAGGTGGAGATTTATCTTTAGGTAAAAATATATTACTTGCATTCATGCCTTGGGAAGGATATAACTTCGAGGATGGAATATTAATATCAGAAAGATTAAGAAAAGATGATGTATTTACATCATTACATATAGAAGAATTTGATATTGAAGCAAGAACTACAAAACTTGGAGAAGAAGAAATTACAAGAGAGATACCTAATGTTTCTGAAGAAGCATTACGTAATTTAGATAAAGATGGTATTGTAAGAATAGGAGCTTATGTTGAACCAGATGATATATTAGTTGGTAAAGTAACTCCTAAAGGAGAAAGTGAACCGCCTGCTGAAGAAAGATTGTTAAGAGCAATTTTTGGAGAAAAAGCTAAAGATGTAAGAGATACATCATTAAGATTACCACATGGAGTTAAAGGAACTGTAGTAGATGTATTAGTATTATCTAAAGAAAATAAAGATGACTTAAAAGCAGGGGTAAATAAGGTAGTAAGAGTTTACGTTGCAGAAAAAAGAAAAATAATGGTTGGAGATAAAATGTCAGGAAGACATGGTAATAAAGGAGTTATATCTCGTGTGTTACCTGTTGAAGATATGCCACATTTAGAAGACGGTACACCAGTTGATGTTTGTTTAAATCCATTAGGGGTTCCATCTCGTATGAATATAGGGCAAGTATTAGAGGTGCATTTAGGACTTGCTATAGGAGATATGAATAAATATATTGCAACTCCAGTATTTGATGGAGCAACTGAAGAAGATGTTAAAAATTACTTAGAAGAAGCTGGATATCCTAGAACTGGAAAAGTTAAACTAATTGATGGTAGAACTGGAGAATATTTTGACAATCCAGTAACTGTAGGAAGAATGTATATGTTAAAACTACATCATTTAGTTGAAGATAAGATGCATGCAAGGGCAATAGGACCATATTCACTAGTTACTCAACAACCACTTGGAGGTAAAGCTCAATTTGGTGGACAAAGATTAGGAGAAATGGAAGTTTGGGCTCTTGAAGCATATGGGGCTTCAAATATCCTTCAAGAAATGTTAACTGTTAAATCTGATGATATTAATGGTAGAACTAAAACTTATGAATCAATAATTAAGGGACAATCAATGCCAGAAGCAGACGCTCCTGAATCATTCAAAGTATTGATTAAAGAATTTCAATCTCTAGGACTAGATGTAAATCTATACAATAAAGAGGGAGAAAGAATAGAATTAGATAATAATTTTGAAGGATAAAAAAACTAGAATAAGGAGGCTCATATTCGATGAGTATAAGAGATTTTGATAGTATTCAAATTAAACTTGCTTCGCCTGAGAAGGTATTAGAATGGTCTTATGGAGAAGTAACTAAATCAGAAACTATAAATTATAGAACATTAAAACCAGAACCAGATGGTCTGTTTTGTGAGAGAATATTTGGACCAACAAAAGATTATGAATGTACATGTGGTAAACACAAAAAAATGAAAGATAAAGGAACTGTATGTGAAAAATGTAAAGTTACTATTACAACTTCTAAAGTTAGAAGAGAAAGAATGGGACACATTAAACTTGCAACTCCTATAGCCCATATTTGGTATTCTAAAGGAACACCAAATAAAATGAGTTTACTTCTAGGGATAAGTACTAAAGAACTTGAAGCTGTGTTATATTTCTCAAGATATATAGTTATAGATGGTGGAAATACTGAATTTAGTAAAAATCAAATTATTAGAGAACAACAGTACAGATTATGTATGGAAAGAAAAGAACGTGGTTCATTCCGTGCTAAAATGGGAGCTGAAGGTATATTAGATTTATTACAAGAATTAGAATTGCCAGTTTTAGAAAAAGAATTAGAAGCAGAAATTGATAAAGAAAATTCAACTCAAAAAAGAAAAAAAATGGTAAAAAGATTAAAAATAGTTAGAGATTTCATTAGTTCTGGAAATAAGCCTGAATGGTTAATCCTAACTATATTACCAGTTATACCAGCAGATTTAAGACCTTTAGTACAACTTGATGGTGGAAGATTTGCAACTAGTGATTTAAATGATTTATATAGAAGAGTAATAAATAGAAATATTAGATTACAAAAATTAATAGATTCTAACGCTCCAGAAATAATGATAAGAAATGAAAAAAGAATGCTTCAAGAAGCAGTAGATGCTCTAATAGATAATGGTAGACGTGGTAAACCAGTTGTTACTCAATCTAATAGAGAACTTAAATCATTATCAAATATGTTAAAAGGTAAACAAGGTAGATTTAGACAAAACTTACTTGGAAAACGTGTGGATTATTCAGGACGTTCTGTTATAGTAGTAGGACCAAATTTAAAAATCCATCAATGTGGATTACCTAAGAAAATGGCATTAGAATTATACAAACCATTTTTAATGAGAGAATTAGTTAAAAGAGGAATATCTAGCAACGTTAAAACTGCTAAAAAAATGGTAGAAGAGGAAAATGAAGCAGTTTGGGAATTAATAGAAGAAATTATTAAAAATCACCCAGTGTTATTAAACCGTGCCCCAACTCTACATAGATTATCAATACAAGCATTTGAACCAACATTAATTGAAGGAAAAGCTATTAGACTTCATCCATTAGTATGTTCTGCTTTCAATGCCGATTTTGATGGAGACCAAATGGCTGTTCACTTAGTTTTATCACCAGAGGCACAACTTGAGGCTAAGTTATTAATGCTTGCTACTAATAATATTATTGCTCCTTCAAGTGGTAAACCTATAGCAGTTCCATCTCAAGATATGGTTATGGGTTGTTATTACATGACTAAAGAAAGATTAGGAGAAATAGGAGAAAATAAATCTTTTTCTAGCATAAATCAGTTAATAACAGCATATCAAAATGAAAAGGTTGGAGTTCATGCATTAGTTAATGTAAGAATAGATGGTAAAATTATTAGAACTACACCAGGTAGAATAATATTTAACCAATTATTACCAGAAGAAATTAGAAATTATGAAGTTACTTTTGGTAAAGGAGAATTAGGAAAATTAATAGCAGGACTATATGAACAATATGGATTTGAAAAAACTTGTGAATTAATAGATAAAATTAAAGAATTTGGATATCACTTTGCTACATTTGCTGGGGTAAGTGTTGGTATAGAAGATTTACAAATTCCAGTTGAGAAAAAAGCTATACTTGCTAAAGCAGATCAGGATGTATTAGATATTGAAAATGCATATAAAGCAGGTGAAATTATTAATGATGAAAGATATAGAAGAACAGTTCAAGTATGGAATAAAGCTACTAATGATGTAACTAAAGCCATGATGGATAGTTTAGATCAATTTAATCCAGTATACATGATGGCAAATTCTGGAGCCAGAGGTTCTATTGCACAGATTCGTCAATTAGGTGGAATGCGTGGAATGATGTCAAATACTAAAGGGGAAATTATAGAAATACCAATTAAAGCAAACTTTAGAGAAGGATTAAACGTATTAGAGTTCTTTATGTCATCACATGGTGCGAGAAAAGGGTTAGCAGATACGGCTTTAAGAACTGCTGATTCAGGATATTTAACAAGAAGACTTGTAGATGTTTCTCATGAATTAATAGTTAATAAAGATGATTGTGGTTGTGGAAATCATGGAATAGAAGTAAGTGATTTAACTTATGAAGGTAAAGTTATAGAAAAATTAGAAGAAAGAATATATGGAAGATTCCTAGCTGAAGATTTAGTAGATGATGGAAAAGTAATAGCTAAAGCAAATACTTTAATTACTAAAGATTTATTATCTGAAATAATTAAGAGAAACATAAGTAGTGTTAAGATGAGATCACCATTAACATGTAGACTTGATAAAGGTGTATGTAAAAAATGTTATGGTGTTGATTTATCTAACCATAAAGAAGTATTACTTGGAGAAGCAGTAGGAGTTATTGCAGCTCAATCAATTGGAGAACCTGGAACTCAGCTTACAATGCGTACTTTCCATACAGGAGGGGTAGCTACAGGTTCTGAAGTTCAATCTGATTATAAGGCAGATGAGGACGGAAAAATTAAATTTGAAAACATTGAAACATTTATTTATCCTGATGGTAGAGAAATAGTTGTTTCATCAATAGGTAAAGTAATATTAGGTAAATATCGTTATGAAGTACCTTCAGGTTCAACATTAAGAGTTAAAAATAATGAAAAAGTAACAAAAGGACAAGTATTAATAGAGTTTGATCCTTTCCAAACTCCAACTATTTCAACAGTAGCTGGACGTATTGAATTTAGAGATATATATATTAAAGAAAATATAGATGTTAAATATGATGTTACTGAAAGATTAGCTATTAAACCTATAGAAAGCACTCAAGTTAAACCAAGAGTTATAGTATATGATGATAAAGGTAAGAAAATAAAAGAATATGACATAAATTATGGTTCTTATTTATTATTTAAAGAAGGAGAAATGATTAAACCAGGAGATATAATTTCTAAATTACCTAAAACAGGTGGAGGAAATAAAGATATTACTGGAGGTCTTCCAAGAGTTCAAGAATTATTTGAAGCTAGAAATCTAAAAGGTAAGGCTATACTTGCTAATGTTGGTGGAAGAATTAAGTTCTCAGATAAAACTAAAAAAGGTATGAGAGTTGTTGAAATTCATGATATAGATAAAGATACTGTAATAGAAGAATATTCAATACCTGCTGGAGAGCATTTAGTAGTTTCAAATGAAATGATAATAAATGCTGGAGATAAATTAACAGAAGGTCCTATATCACCACATGATATATTGAGAATTAAAGGAGCAGTTGAGGCACAACAATTTATACTTGAATCAGTACAAGAAGTATATAGAAGCCAAGGTGTTACTGTTAATGATAAACATATAGAAATAATAGTTAAACAAATGTTCCAAAAGATTAGAATTAAAGAATCAGGAGATTCATTATTCTTAGAAGATGAATTAGTAGATAAAAAAGTAATTGAAAGAGAAAATAAAATTTTAGTTTCTAAAGGTAAGAAACCTGCAATTTTTGAACCTGTTATTCAAGGTATAACAAAAGCAGCTGTAAATACAGAAAGCTTTATATCAGCATCATCATTCCAAGAAACAACTAAAGTATTAGCAAATGCAGCAGTTGAAGGAAAAGTGGATAGACTTGAAGGGCTTAAAGAAAATGTAACTATAGGTAAGAAAATACCAGGAGGAACAGGATTTAAAAATTATAAGGATTTAAATTTATACTTAGGTGAAGATGACGGTAAAATAATAGATGAAATATAATATATAAGGGGAGTAATCCCCTTGTATGTTACTTAGGAGAGTTAAAATGAAAGGAAGATTATTCATAGTTTCAGGACCGTCAGGATCTGGAAAATCTACTGTTACAAAACTAGTAAGAGATATGTTAAATATACCTTTAGCAATTTCTGTAACTACCCGTAAAATGAGAACTGGAGAAGTTGATGGTAAGGATTATTACTTTATAACTAAGGAAGAATTTGAACAAAAAATTAATGAAAATGGATTATTTGAATATGCAAATGTTCATGGAAATTATTATGGTACTTTAAATTCAGAAATTGAAAAACATTTAGAAAATGGTAAAAATGTTATTCTTGAAATTGATGTACAGGGTGGAGTTATAGCTAAGAATAAAAGAAATGATTCTACTTTAATATTTTTTAAAGCTCCTGATCTTGATGAATTAGAAAAAAGATTAAGAGGAAGAAATACAGATAGTGAGAAAGTAATACAAAAAAGATTAGAAAATGCTATTAAAGAACTTGAATATGAAAAGGATTATGATTATACAATAATTAACTATGATATTGAAGATTCTTGCAAGCAACTTATTAACATCATAGAAAGCTAGAGGAGAAAAACTATGAAAAAAGAAAAAGTTTCAGTAGATGAACTATTAAAAAAAATACCCAATAAATATGAGTTAGCTATTTTAGCTGGTAAGGCAGCTAGAAAAGAATTTATAGAGGGTGTAGAAAAATTTAAAATTATAGATAATGTATTTGAAGATATATTGGAGGAAAAAGTTAAAATTGTTGAAAATGATTAATATATTATATTGACAATTTTAAATATCACACTATACTTATATTATGGAGGAGTATATGTATAAACTGTCTGAAGATGAAGAAAAAATAATTAATAATATTGATATAGTTGATCTAATAGGACAATATGTTGATTTAAATAAGGCAGGAGTAAATTATAAGGGATATTCTCCTTTTAAAAGTGAAAATACTCCATCATTTTCTGTTAGTCCAAGAAAAAAGATTTTTAAGGATTTTAGTACAGGAAAAGGTGGAAATGTAATAAATTTTTATTCATATATTAAAAATATTTCTTATTATGAAGCATTGTATGAACTTTCACAAAAATATGGTATAAGAATAAAAAAAAATAATTCAAAGTATAATGTTAAAGAAAGTGTTGGACATAAGATTTTAAGAGAAGCATTAGAGTTTTTTAAATCAAATTTTGAAAAATCAGTAGAAGCTAAGGAATATTTAATTAATAGAGGATTTAATTTAAATGATTTAAATAGATATGATATAGGTTATGCTAATGATGAATGGCATTCACTATATTATCATTTAAAAGAAAAATATGAAACTGAAGAATTAATTAAATTAGGTTTAGTTACAGTAAGTTCTACAGATAGCACTAATATTTATGATACATTTAGGGAAAGAATAATATTTCCTATATTTAATAGTTATCAACAAATAGTTGGTTTTGGTGGTAGATATATAGGAAAAAATGTAAATATACCTAAATATATAAATTCTAATGAAAGCTATATTTTTGATAAAAGTAGTGAATTATATGGATTATTTAATAGAGGTATAGAAATAAAAGAGAAAAAATATGCAATATTAATGGAAGGTTTTTTAGATGTGCTTAGTTCACATATTAATACTTTTAATAATGCAGTTGCTTCTTTAGGAACAGCCTTTACTGAAAATCAGGCTAAGTTATTAAAAAAATATACAGACAATGTAATTATAATGTATGATAAAGATGATGCAGGTCAAAAAGCAACTAAATCAGTAATAAATATATTAAATAAATTAGAATTTAATATTAAATGTGCCAGTTTACCTGATGATGTAAAAGATCCTGATGAATATTTTAAAAAGTATAGTAAAAATGATTTTGTTAATATATTAGGTAAATCAATTGGATCATTAGATTATGTAATACAAATGGATTTAAAAGATTTTGATTTTACTCAAACTGCCTCAAAAAGAGAAGCTATAGAATTGATGAAATCATATTTTGAGAATATAACTAATGATATAGTATATAATGATGAAATAAAAATATTTTCAAGATTAATTGATGTAGAATCTGAATATATTCTGTCAAGATATAGAAGAAATATTGTTAAAAATGTTAAGAGTACGAATGTTTTAAAAAATAATACTAAAGATAATTTTAATGAAAAGATAAACAGACAAGAAGAGTTAGAAAAATTAAGTATAGTTTTCTTGTTATTTGGAAAAGAAGTTGATCAAATGTTGTATAATATGCTTAAATCTTTTGAGTTTAAAAGTGATAAATATATGGAGTTACATAAGAAACTTTTATCTGTTAATTATGAAATGAATGAAATTTCTACACTTGTTTTAACAAAAGATGAAGAAGAGTTTATGATAGAAACAACATGTGAGTTTAAAAACAATTATACAGACGAAGACTATATTAGAATAATTAAAACTTGGTTAGAATTATTGATAAGAAAATATGAACATTTAATTGATATTTTACCTATTAATGAAAAGATTAGAAAAAAAATATATGTAGGTAAATTATTAAATAAACTTAGAAATATTGTAAATATTAATAATTTAGAGAAATGTTATAAAGAAATAATAGTTTTAAAGGGAGATTGAAATGGCGGCTAAAAATATAGATTTAAAAGAAAGTTTATCTAATTTAATTAAAATAGCGAAAGAAGAGAAAATTATTAGTAGAGAAGAAATTAATAAGTTAATGAAAAATAATTTTTCTCAAGATAAAATAGATGCTACATTTTTTAAGTTACAAGAATTAAATGTAGAAATTGTAAATAAAATAGCCGACAAAAATAAATCGAAAGAAAAAAAAGAAGAAGAAAAAATAAAAAAAGAAGAACCAGAAATAAATATTGATGAAAAAGAGGTCGAAGCCCTATTAAACGAAGATTTAACAGCTGTTAGTGAATCATCAGATGTTGATGAACCAATTAAAATGTATTTAAGAGAAATAGGTCAAATACCTTTACTTAAAAGTGAAGAAGAATTTGAATTAGCAAGACGTATAGTTGAAGGTGATGAAAGAGCAAAACAACAACTTATGGAATCAAATTTAAGATTAGTTGTAAGTATTGCTAAAAAACATACAAATAGAGGTTTAAAATTACTTGATTTAATCCAAGAGGGTAATATAGGATTAATGAAGGCAGTTGAAAAATTTGAATCAGATAAAGGCTTTAAGTTTTCAACATATGCTACATGGTGGATAAGACAGGCAATAACAAGAGCTATAGCAGATCAAGGTAGAACTATAAGAATACCTGTACATATGATAGAAACTATAAATAAAATAAAGAAAGCATCAAGAATTCATTTACAAGAGACAGGTAAAGAACCTACTGATGATTATTTAGCTGAAATAGTTGAAATGCCAGTAGAAAAAGTTAAAAATATTTTAGAAATGAATCAAGATCCAATATCATTAGAAACTCCAGTAGGAAGTGAAGATGATTCAGAATTAGGAGATTTCGTTGAAGATGATAAATTTTTAAATCCTCACGAAGCTACAGTAAGGTCAGTATTAAAAGAGAAATTAAATGAAATACTTAGAAAAGAATTAAATGAAAGAGAAGAACAAGTATTAAGATTAAGATACGGACTTGATGATGGAGCCCCTAAAACTTTAGAAGAGGTTGGAAGAATATTTGATGTAACAAGGGAAAGAATACGTCAAATAGAAGTTAAGGCTATAAATAAATTGAAAAATATTAAAAAGAAAAAAGGATTAGAAGATTTTAGAAATTAGAGTGATTCATATCACTCTTTTTTATGTGTACAAAATAATTGACAAATATCACTAAATATGTTACTATATCATAGTAAAAGAAAATATCAGTATTGATATTAAAAAGTAGAATTTTGATTCTCACCTTTCCATAGCGTTTAGTGTGCATAGGCTTAATATGAGTTAGGTTATTAGTAATTAATTTATGTTAGATTATATCTAATAGTTTTTTATTGATAATTGAGAACAAGATTTTATCTTGTTTTTTTATTACAAAAATATAGGAGGTGTTCT
This sequence comes from Streptobacillus notomytis, assembly GCA_001612575.1. Lineage (GTDB taxonomy): Bacteria > Fusobacteriota > Fusobacteriia > Fusobacteriales > Leptotrichiaceae > Streptobacillus > Streptobacillus notomytis. Next base: position 2,244 of record LJRV01000130.1, on the reverse strand, counting down.
TTATTAAGGGAACTGGAAAAACTGATGGGTCTAGAATCAATGATGAAATTAGAGCTAAAGAAGTAAGATTAATTTCAGAGGAGGGTGGACAATTAGGTGTGATGTCTTTCCATGAAGCTTATAGTATAGCTCAAGAAAAAAATCTTGATTTAGTAGAGATGTCTTCAAATAATGGGGTTTCGGTATGCAAAATAATGGATTATGGGAAGTATCGGTATGAAAAGATAAAAAAAGATAAAGAAAATAAGAAAAAACAAAAAAATACTGTAATTAAAGAAATTAGAATTAAACCTCATATTGATACACATGATATGGAAACTAAAATTAATCAAATTGATAAGTTTTTAGAAAAAGAAAATAAAGTGAAAATCAGTTTAAGATTATCGGGAAGAGAAAAATTGCATTCAGAAACAGCTATAAAAGTTCTTGATGAATTTGCAAGTGTCTTTGAAGATAAAGCTATAGTTGAGAAGAAATACGGTAGAGAGCAAGTACAAAAATTCGTTATGCTTTCACCTAAAAAATAGACAAGAGGAGGAAAAATTATGCCAAAGATGAAAACACACAAAGGAGCTAAAAAAAGAATTAAAGTAACAGGGACAGGTAAATTCGTAGTTAAACATTCAGGAAAAAACCATATATTAACTAAGAAGACTCATAAGAGAAAGAAAAGATTAGGAAAAGATCAAGTGTTAGCTGGCGGAGCAGCTAAAAAAGTTTCAAGATTATTAGCAGGACAAGAAGGAAGATAATAACTTATATAAGGAGGAAAGAAAATGCCAAGAGTAAAAACAGGAATAGTAAGAAGAAAAAGACATAAAAAAGTATTAAATGAAGCAAAAGGATACAGAGGATCTACAAAGACTAATTATAAAAAGGCTAATGAAGCTGTTAAAAAAGCTATGGCTTATGCAACAGAACATAGAAAATTAAAGAAAAGAACAATGAGAGAATTATGGATAATCAGAATTAATGCAGCAACTCGTGCTGAAGGATTATCATACTCAAGATTTATGAATGGATTAAAGAAATTAAATATAGAATTAGATAGAAAAGTTTTAGCTGAATTAGCTTTAAACAATTCTGTAGAATTTAAAGCTTTAGTAGAAAAAGTAAAAGCTTTATAATACATAAAACTGGATTATATATATAATTCAGTTTTTTATTTAAAAGTGGTATAATATATCAAAAATAAAGGTGGTGTATTATGGCTCTTAATTTTGAATATAAAGGTATAAATTTTGATTTAAATAAAAATATTATAGATAATACTTTATACGTTTTTTCAAATTTTAATGATAAGTTTAAAATAGAAGATAATGATAAAGATATATTTACGACTAAAAAATATATAACCGAATCTGAGTTTTGGGAAAAAGTTATTCTTACTGAAAAAATAATTCTTAAAGAAGAAAAAGAGGTTGTATATTTTTTTAATACTTTAAATTATGAACTTAAAAAGAAGTTACAAATTAATAATTATTTTGACTCCATAGATATTGCGTATAGATATTATTCTTTTATGAAAGAATATATAGAATATGATGTGGATTTAAGTAAAATAAAAATACAAGATTGGCAAAAAAATATTATTGATATATATTTAGATATAAATGATTTAATGTTAAAAAAATCAGAAAAAGAAGATAAAATACCTAGATATTTACTGTATAAATATTCATATATTAATAAAAATTATCTTAATTCTTTTAAGAATATAGTTTTTGTTAATAAGTTTTCATATAGCACATTTGAAAAGAAAATATTAGAAAAAATAGATAATTTATTTATATATCTTTTTGTTAATAAAAATGATTATGATGAAGAAAAAAATATATTAAAAAATATTACATTACCTAGTTTAAAAGATAAGAATATTAAAATAGTAGAGTGTAATGATAAATATACTCAGATTTTAAGTATTATTGATAATGCAGAATTTGATACTTTTTATGATATGGAAGAAAAGAAAATAGATGAAATTAAACCAGAAAATGTGTATATAAATCAAAATGAAATTTTTAATACTTTTGATTTTTCATTTAATAAAACAGTGGCATACGATATAATATTAAAATTATATAGAGCTATTTATAATGAAGTTAATGGTAGATATTTAATATCAGATGTATATAAGCTATATTCTATAAAAGAATTTAGAAAAGAATTTTATATACCAGAAAGTGATATAGATATACTATTTAAAGAGTCAAAGTATGGAAATATATATATTGATAGTAAAAA